>CAYGNV010000115.1:0-6091 GCA_964351355.1 uncultured Smithella sp. | reverse complement strand
AAAATCCGCAAAATCTTTGCCTGCGCTTTGAGACTCATATCCGCAACTTCATCAAGGAAAATAGTTCCTTCGTGGGCCAGATCAAATTTGCCGCGCTTTTTTTCGGTCGCGCCGGTGAAGGCGCCTTTTTCATGTCCGAATAATTCGCTCTCGATCAGCTCCTCGGGTATCGCCGCGCAGTTGACTTCCACAATGGGTTTGTGCGACCGTCGGCTCAAATGATGAATGGAGCGCGCCACCAGCTCCTTTCCCGTCCCATTTTCGCCCATGATCAGGATCCATGCGTTGGTCGGCGCAACGATACCGATCACTTCCTTGAGTTCGGCAATAATCGGACTGGTTCCGGTTAATTCGTATTGATGCGATACTTTCTGCTTTAATAAAACATTTTCTTCTTCCAGACGAACCACATTGAGCGCGTTTCCCACCAGAATGATCACTTTGTCCAGCGACAGGGGCTTTTCAATGAAATCAAAAGCGCCGAGCTTGGTTGCCCTCACCGCTGTTTCAATGGTGCCGTGGCCAGACATCATAATGATCAGCACATTCGGATGGGCGGCATGAAGAGCTTTCAGTGTTTCCAGCCCATCGATGCCGGGCAGCCAGATATCCAACAGGACAAGCTGCGGCATTTCTTCGGCCACAACCTTAACCGCCTCTTCGCCACTGCCCGCCACCAGCACCTGATAACCTTCGTCCTCCAGGATTGCCTTCAGCGACTGGCAGATACTGAGTTCATCATCTACAACAAGAATAGTTTCATTCATAAGCATCACTCGACTTCATTTTTACTTATAGATTAAACTTCGGAAACCGGCAACTGAAAAGAAACGATCGTTCCCGCCGGATAGTTGTCGCTGACACTGACCTTGCCTTTATGATCCGATACAATCGAGCTGACGATAGCCAGACCGAGCCCTGTTCCCGCTTTCTTGGTTGAAAAATAGGGCTCAAATACTTTCCGCTTATAGCTGGCCGGAACACCGGCGCCGTCGTCGGCAACGGCAACGGTTACGCTCTTGCGCAGCTCATTATACCGGATAATGACCCCGATATGGCCTGTTTTCTTACTAATGGAAGCGACGGCATTATCCAGCAGATTAATCATGACCCTATTGATCTGTTCGGCATCCAGATTGAACCTCGGCAAGCCTTCCGCCGGACGGTATTCAAAATGAATATCTTTATGCGCATCTACAAAAAGCGTCACAGCCTCGAACACAACCGCATTAAGATCATTGGGGGCAAGCGTCGTCACGGGCATGCGCGCGTAACGGGAAAATTCATTGACCAGATTCTTAAGCACTTCCACCTGATCGATGATGGTCTGCGTGCATTCCTTGAAGACCGAGCCGTCCTCGCCCAATTTGTCGCCGTATTTACGCTGAAGCCTTTGCGCGGAAAGTTGCACGGGTGTAAGCGGATTTTTAATTTCGTGCGCCATGCGTCGGGCCACTTCCCGCCAAGCCGCGGCGCGTTCCGCCTTCTGCAATTCCGTCAAATCTTCAAACACAATAACGATGCCTGAATCATTGCCTTCTTCATCCTCAATGGTCGTCAACGTCAGGAGCACCGTTAAAGCTTTATCCCGCAACATGAACTCCAACTGCTTTTCCAGCATTCGTTCATGGTTATCCTTCATTTCCTGCAGAAAGGTGTCCACCAGAAGCAGATGCTCATCCTGCAGAAGCTCTCGATAATTCCGGGAAAGAAATTGAGAGGCGTCAATCTCGAACATCGCTTCTGCGGCACGGTTAACAGTTGTAATCATGTCGTTTTTATCGACTGAAATAACCCCCGCAGAAACATTGCGCAAAACGGCAGCCATATATTTACGCCGTTCTTCTAGCGATATATTGGCTTCTTCCAGGCCCGTTTTGCTTTTCTGTAAATCATCCGTCATATGGTTGAATGATTTGACCAGAAGCCCGATTTCATCATCAGCCTCAATATCTATACGGCTCGTCAGATCGCCCTGAGTGATTCTGTTGGTTGCCGATACGAGATCCTGAATGGGATTCGTGATGCTCTTGGCAAGTGACAGGCCAAACCATGTCGCCAGAAAAATGATCACCAGGGTTACAATCGACAGGGTTACAATATAATTAAATTTAATCGGATTTTTTAAGAGCTTGATCTGTCCGTACTGTTCGGAGGCGTCGGCAATGCTCCGCAGCTTATTGACAAATTGCTGAGGAACGCTGTAACTGACGGAAACACGGCCGATAACTTCCGTGGGAACGGCATAAGAAAAAACCGGTGCGACGCCAACAATCGCCTCCCCGGCACTGGTGGGAACCACCGTTGATATTTCATTTCCGGAATAAATATCTTCCAGCATTTTCGGCGACAGACCAGTGGGCGTCCATGAGGAATTTTCAGCGTCGGTAAAAATGGTTCTTTTGTCATTAAAACCAAAATAGGCCTCCACCCTTCCGGCCTTGTAACTCTTCTGGCGCTGAGAGAGCAAACTATTAAGATAATCGGCTCTATCAGCGTCGTAGAGACGGTTTTTCGTAATATCCACACTGATTTGGCGGGCGTTAAATTTGGCCAATTCCTCCGCCTGCGTGTAATACACCTGGGCAACCTCCAGCGACCTGCTCAGGGCATCGCCGATCTTAATGTTAAACCAGAACTCAATGGAGTAGGAAAGAAAATTAATGGCAAATAAAAAAAGTAAAATAGTCGGAACAAGAGACAAGCCGACAAACGCGGCAACCAATTTGGTGCGCAACTTGGAACCAATGACGCCCTTGCGGCGCTCGGAAAATAATTTAAAAATGTTGCGGACGATAAGAAAAAGCAGAAGCAGGATCAGGATAATATTGATACTGGTCAGGCCATAAACCAGAATGTTGGCCGATACCGGCAGGTCCTCTCGGGACGAAAGCTGACTGGCCATGATTGTAAAAACAATCGCCAGGCAGCCGACAACGAGCATAAGAATGCGTTCGCGCCGGCGTTTTCTTAATTCTCTTTCATCAAGGTAGGCTCTTCTGGATTTATTTTTAATTTTCATCAGTGGATTGGATCAACTTTCCCGCAGTTTATAGAGATTGCTGATTAATAGGAAAATTTTATTTTATACAACGGTGTTTCAAAATCCCACAGGGAAACAAAGAATAATACATATTCCATATAGAAAGGCAACCGCACTTTATCAATTTTAACCCTGATCCCGGCGTAGTAGTTATTGCCTTTTGATAAAGATGAAATAGGGATTACGGATATTTCATTCAAATCCGCCATGCCTTTTTGCGCGCTTTCAAAATCCGGAAAAATCAACGGCTGACCGCCGTCGTTTGTGGTGATCGAAAATATTTTTTTCAAATTGTCATATTTGATGGTGCGGCGAATTTCTTTACTGACAATGTGTTTATTCCATAGGTAGGACCTTTCCTGATAGACATCCAAATGAAGCGTAAAAACAGCGGGAACGCCTGCTAAGATGGCAGACTCCATCTCTGTTTTAAAACAATCCACCAGTCTGGCGTATAAAAGCACGTTTTCCGTGCTGCTTGTTATTAAGATATCAACCATTCGGGGTTTCACATCCGCTTTCGCCATACCCGGCGTGGCAACTGTTATAATCAGCATGAATAAGTAAATGCAAAGCACTCTGCAGCCAAAACCAAAACCATTTTTCATATAAACCATTTTCTTTCTATAAGAATTAAGTGCATTTCTCTTCCGCCAAACGTCAATCGGCGGCGGCAACAAGCGCGTTCAGCTTATCCTGGTTTCCGGCCAAAGCTCTCAGTCGCGGCAAAATTACCGCAAAGGTTATTCCAACGCTGCCAAATTTTTAATGGAGTATATTAGGTAACCTGTCGATAAAAATCAAGGTTAATTTAGGACGCTGAAAAAATAGATGATTTTAAAGTATCAAACCGGCACGGCATCCAGAATAGTAAAGGATGGAATCTTACAGGACATGAAGTCTGCTGACTGTTTTTGATCATGTCCAGCAGTGATAATCTCCCAACTGTTTTCATGGCGCATGAGTTCCCGCAATAAAAGGTTGTTCAGCCGATGGCCTGATTTATGCGCCACAAAATGGCCGATAATCGGCATGCCCAGTAAAAACAAATCACCAATGGCATCGAGAATCTTATGTTTGACAAATTCATCAGGCATACGCAGGCCTTCTTTATTGATGATTTTTTTATCGTCGAGAATAATCACATTATCCAGCGATCCCCCCAACCCCAGCCCCTTGGCCTGCAGGAATTCAACTTCCTTTAAAAAACCGAACGTTCTTGCGCTACAAATGTTATCTTCGTAGTTTTTATCGGAAAATATAACACTGTATGCTTGTTTGCCGATCGCCTGGTGAGCAAAATCAATTTCATACGTTATTTTAAACTCATCGGAAGGCAGGAGCATGGCGCTCCCCTCTGCATCTTTTACAGAAACAGGTTTTTTAATGACCAGCACCTTTTTTGATTTACCTTGTGGCCGTGTCCCGACCTCCTTGAGCATATTGACAAACGGGCGGGCACTGCCGTCCATGATCGGCACTTCAAAAGAATCAATTTCAACCACGGCATTATCGAGCCCCATGCCGCTGAAAGCCGATAAAATATGTTCCACGGTGGAGACCGTAACGCCATCACTCCCCAAAGAAGTGGCCAGAGTTGTATCGCAAACCATATTGAAATCAGCTGGGATCGGCCTGGCATCCGGCAGATCCTTTCGGATAAAAATAATGCCGGTATCGACAGAGGCCGGTTTAACCATCATTTTAACCTTACGGCCTGTGTGTAACCCGACACTAGAGCAAAACACTTCTTTTTTTAGCGTGCGCTGTAAATGCATATTTAACCTTTACTTTAGACTGAATCATACTTTCAGCAATAATTATACCAAACATTGTCATTGGCGACAAATTAATCAACTATTTGTATTTATTGATATTTTATCAGATTACTTTCGGATGACCGATCTGACGATCGATCCTTCTTGTGTCTAAAACAACACACATGGCAAAAATGGAGACCATGCGCCGGAAGATCATGACTTATTTATAGAATCTTTCTTTTTCACTATAAATGCAGCCGCAATAAGGCTGACGATACATCCCCATTTCCCTGGAAATCCTGACGCCCTCATTCCAGCCGCCGCGGAAATCATCATAGTGGAAATGGATTCCCAACTGAAGGCCCAACGTCTCACCAATCTGTCGGATCAGATCATGTTCCTGGTAGCGGCTGTAAAGCAACGTGGAAGTAAAGCCGTCATAATTTTCTTTTCTTGCAAGCTGTGCCGTAAACCTCAAACGGTCAGTCAGACAATAAACGCAGCGGGCTTCGGGCCGTGAGGCCACTTGCCGCAGAAATTCTTCCAGAAGATAACCTTCCGGCCAGATAACGCTTAAAAGAACTTTTTCAGCATAGTCTTGAAGCGTTTGTTTGCGGTGTGAATACTCCAGATAGGGATGGATGTTGGGATTGTAAAATAAGCCGGTCACGTCATGACCATGCATTCTCAATTCCTTGAGCGGATAGATCGTGCAAGGTCCGCAGCAGATATGCATGAGCAGCTTCATAAAACCAATGCCCCCCTGGATCAAAACAGATCCTTTTGAGCACCGGACGCCTTCAGACCAAAATGCTCATAGGCTTTGATGCAGGCCATCCGGCCCCGCGCCGTTCTTTGCAGATAGCCTTCCTGAATCAGGTAAGGTTCGTAAACATCTTCAATCGTCACTCTCTCTTCACCGATTGCCGCCGCCAGACTTTCCACACCGACCGGTCCGCCGTTGAATTTTTCAATCAATGCCAGAAGTAGTTTGCGATCCATTTGGTCAAAACCCTTATGATCCACGTCAAAAGCATCCAGCGCTTCGCGTGCAATATTCCCGTCAATCGTACCGTCGCCTTTTACTTCCGCGTAGTCGCGGACACGCTTGAGCAGCCGGTTGGCGATGCGGGGTGTCCCGCGCGCCCGCGTGGCCAGCTCTTCCGCGCCTGCGCCGGTAAGCGAGACGCCAATAATTCTGGCGGACCTGTGAATAATCACGGAAAGCTCCTGCGGTGAATAGAATTCGAGGCGGAAGTGCATACCGAAACGGTCACGAAGCGGCGAG
>CAYGNV010000114.1:0-7686 GCA_964351355.1 uncultured Smithella sp. | reverse complement strand
AGCATGGAGGCGCGCTTTGTGGCGTTGCTCAACGCGCACCCAGAAGATTTGGACGACCATCTGCGCCATGCTGTCAGTTTGCTGAAGGCCAACGAGCAACCACTTGACTGGTTTCGCCTTCTGGAGGACCTGCTTCAATGGGACCATCCGGATGGTCATGTCCAGTTGAAATGGGCGCGTGATTTTTACTAAAGCAATAACAGCAGTGGAGGTGATACCTCTCAAGCCAGTACAACCTCAGAAAAAAAGGAGATAGAAAGCCATGAATAATTCCGGCGTCAAAATCGAAGCGCATTTGATTCAGAATTTCGCCCCATCAAACCTAAACCGCGACGACACGGGCCAGCCCAAGAGCGCCACCTTCGGCGGATTCCGCCGGGCTCGGGTATCGAGCCAATGCAGTAAAAGAAGCACACGGCGAGAAGGGCCGATGAGTGAACTTCTCGAACAGTGCGGAGCATTTCGTACACGACAACTGATTGTTGAGATTGCCAAGGGAATCGATAAGAAGGATAAACCCGATGACAAGACTCTCGAGGTTGTTATTTCTGTGTTCGAGGCCGGGGGGCTGGAGAAGAGCAGTGAGGCATCCAAGAACACAACAAAGATTTTGGTGTTTCTCGATAAAGAAGCTCTTCCGAAGCTGGTTAGCGTTTTTCGTGAGAATTGGGAGGATTTGACCAAAGAGAACAAGAAAACGCAAGAAACTTCACGGGATCGTGTGGGGCAGATTCTTTTCGAGGCAGTCAAGGCCCCGGATATTGCCCTGTTTGGCCGGATGCTAGAGCTGAAAGATAGCACGCCATTCGGTAAATACAACATGCGTGTCGAAGCCGCCTGCCAGGTCGCTCATCCTCTTTCCACGCACAAGGTGGATATGGAGATGGATTTCTATACCGCAGTGGACGATCTGAATCCGGAAGAAGAAACCGGTGCGGGAATGATGGGCATCGTCGGCTTCAACAGCGCCTGCTATTACCGTTATGCGCTGGTGGATCGCGACCAACTTGCCCGCAATCTGGCGCGAAAAACCGAGCGTAAAAACGGCCAGTGGGCACAGGAACTAATGCAAGAGGATTATATCGAAGCAGATAAGGTCATCGAGGCATTTCTCGAAGCGATGGTTTATGCCATTCCGACCGGAAAACAGAACTCTTTTGCTGCCCAGAATCTTCCTTCTTTCGGTTTGTTTGTCCGGCGTCAAGGAGGCGTACCTATTTCTCTGGCCAATGCCTTCGCCAAACCAGTGCGCCCCCAAAAAGGCGATGACGATCTTGTCGGCCTGTCTGTAGAGGCACTAACCAAGCATTGGGATGCTCTAAAAGCCGTTTACGGCGAGCAAGGTGTTTTGAACACGGCTTGTTTTCATCTTCAACAGGAAGGCCGTTTGAATGGACTCAAGGATGCGGACAAGAAGAACGTCAAAGAAGCCATTAAAACCGTTTTGGAGGTTGGGGGGCAGCCATGAGACGTTACTACACATTGCTCTTGCGGCTCGAAGGTCCTATGCAGTCATGGGGTTATCGCAGCCGCTTTGATTACCGAGACACAGCGCTGGAACCGACGCGCAGCGGCGTGGTCGGTTTGATCTGCGCCGCCGTGGGCATTGCCCGTGGGGAGGATATCCTGCGATTTGATTCGATGCGCATGGGTGTACGTGTGGACAAGGAAGGCCGTCCCGAACGTGACTACCACACGGCGCTCGACGTCATCAAGGCGGATGGCAAAGGGACAGATACAGTGGTGTCTTATCGTGATTATCTGGCCGATGCCTCGTTCACGGTCGGCTTGCAATCAGAGGATTTGCAGCTTCTCCAAGACATCGCAGGCGCATTGCAAAGTCCGAAATGGCCGCTGTTTCTCGGACGGAAGGCTTTTCCACTGGCCGTGCCGCCTCTTAACCCGGGGGAGGTGCCCAAAGATGGTTGTTTGGAAGACCACCTTCTCTCGGACGACAAGAAAAAACGCGTGGTGTTGGAATCGCCGGACGGTGAGCGTACCCAGCATGATTGGCCGCTCAGCTTTAGCGAGCGGCGCTTCAAGCCAAGAACAATGACGACTCGTTTCACAGGAGGGATAAAATCATGAGCGAAGTTAACTCCCCATTGTATCTCTCCCGATTGATCTTGGACTTGAATTGCCGGCAAGTTCGAAATGAGATAGCCCAGCCCTACGAGATGCACCGCACCCTTATGCATGCTTTCGAAGGATATACAGTTAATAAAGACGAAAAGGCGCGGGAAAAATTTGGCGTCCTTTTTCGCGAAGATGTGGACGATCAGAATAGTCGCGCTGTCGTTTATGTTCAATCCATCGTCGAACCCGATTGGTCTTACCTTGATAAGTGCAAGAATTACCTACTTTCCGAAGAGGGCATTTCAAACCCTGCCTATAAAAATGTTGCGGTATCATATCGGGGACTTCGGAACGGACAAACAGTAGCGTTCAGTCTGCGTGCGAATCCGACAAAGCGCATCGCCAAGCCATCAAAGGACGACATAATGTTGACGGGCAAGCGTGTGGCGCTTCTTCGTGAGGAGGAACAGATTGACTGGCTTGTTCGCAAGGGAGATGAACGTGAAAATGGTTGCCCCGGTGGTTTTGAGATTCTCGCCAAGGAAATCCAGGAACAGAATGACGAAATCAGACAGATCGTACATGTAAATACCACGCCAGAAGGGAAACAGACAGGGTATAAAAAGGACGAGAAGGGTGAAAGACCTGGGCATCGAATGACTCACTTAACCGTTCGTTTCGATGGGCTATTACGCATTACCGATCCCGACGCCTTTCGAGAAACTCTTATCCGCGGAATTGGCCCAGCCAAAGCCTTCGGCTGCGGCTTGATGATGGTGAAACGAGTATAGCATTTTTATAAGAATGCATGGAATTCGAACTGCCGACCATTTGTCGACGGTTCAAACTATCTTTACCTGATGAACAACGGGGGGAAACCGATTTCGATTGCGTTGCATAATATAAGAAGGAACAAACTCATGACAAACACTTTGGCGATTTTTGAAGGTAACAAAATCCGGCGGCATTACGATGAGCAGACCGAGACATGGCATTTTTCGGTAATCGACATTATCCAGGTGTTGATTCAGCAGCCCGATTATCAGGCCGCCAGAAACTATTGGAAGGTATTGAAAAACCGGCTGAAGAAAGAAGACAGTCAGTCGGTTACAAAATGTAACCAACTGAAAATGGAAGCCGCCGATGGTAAAAAATACCTGACCGATGCAGCCGATCCCGAAACCATCTTACGCATTGTCCAGACTGTACCCAGCCCCAAAGCCGAACCGATTAAACTCTGGCTGGCCAAAGTCGGCTATGAACGGATGCAGGATATGGCCGACCCTTCACGTTCTGTGGACAGGGCACGGGATTTCTGGCAGCAGCACGGTAGAAGTGCAAAGTGGATACAGCAGCGAATGATGGGGCAGGAAACCCGCAATAAGCTCACCGATTACTGGAAAGATCATGAAATAAAAAAAGAAGAAGAATACGCAATCCTGACCAGCATCATTCATAAGGAATGGTCGGATGTAACGGTGCAGGAGCATAAAAAAATAAAAGGATTGAAAACACAAAACCTGCGTGACCATATGAATGAGGCCGAGCTGATTTTTACGGCTCTGGCGGAACTTTCCACAAGGCAGATTGCCGAAAGCGTGGAAGCCACCGGTATGAAAGAGAACAAGAAGGCCGGAATCAAAGGCGGCAGAATCGCCAAAAAAGCGCGCATCGAACTGGAAGCAAAAACAGGCAGAAAAGTGATTACCCAAGAGAGCTTTTTGCCACCTGCATCAAAGAAGCAATTGGTAAAAAAGACTTAGCCACAGGAGAGCGGAAATTTCCGGGAGCGAATCGGTTAGGAGAAAGCATGGAAACAAAAATGGCTGTTTTCAAAGGGAAAGAAATCAGAAAGATTATTCACAACGGTGAGTGGTGGTTTTCCATTACTGATGCGGTTGCTGTATTGACTGATTCAAGAGATCCGTCAGAATACATCAAGAAAATGCGTAAGCGTGACGATGAGTTAGCCAAAGGGTGGGGACAAATTGTCACCCTCCTTTCACTTGAAACCGAAGGTGGAAAACAAAAGATCAACTGCGCCAATACGGAAGGACTTTTTCGCATTATACAGTCCATCCCCTCACCCAAAGCCGAACCTTTCAAACGCTGGCTGGCGAAGGTCGGTTATGAACGTGTGCAGGAAATCGAAGACCCGGAACTGGCAACCAAAAGAACAAAAGCGCTTTACCGGGCTAAGGGCTATTCCGACGACTGGATCGAAAAGCGGATGCGCGGCATTGCCATCCGTGCAGAACTCACCGATGAATGGAAAAATCGAAAAGTCGGATTGGAAAAAGAATACGCTATTCTGACTGCTGAAATTTCAAAGGCCACCTTTGGTCTTACGCCATCGGAGTATAAAGATTTGAAGGGGCTGGAACGCGAAAACCTGCGGGATCATATGAACGATCTGGAGTTAATCTTTTCCATGTTGAGCGAAGCCGCCACGACAGAGATTACCAAAACACAAGACGCGCAGGGTTTTGATGAAAACCGCACCGCCGCAAGAAAAGGCGGACGGATTGCCGGAGACGCCCGCGAAAAACTGGAAAAAGAAACAAAAAAAATGGTTGTCTCACAGGATAATTACCTGAGTGCGCCGGAAAAAAGAAAACGTTTGGAGAGAAAATGACAAAGGCCGTCATGCCGGACTTGATCCGGCATCCAGTAAATTTAGTGGACGCCTGCCGGGCGGGAATGACATCTTTGACAGTATTATTTTTATATTGCGGTACAGTCTCAAGGGAGAATATTTAATGAATGATAACCTTCCGGTAAAAAGCGAAATTATCGTTTATCAGACGGAAGATGGGCGAGTAAAGCTCGACGTCCGTCTCGATAATGAGACGGTATGGCTAACCCAGCAGATGATGGCTGATCTGTTTCAGACAACGCCGCAAAACATCACCATACATCTAAAAAACATATATAATGAAAGCGAGTTGGACGAAAACGCAACTTGTAAAGATTTCTTACAAGTTAAAATCGAAGGAAAAAGGCAGGTTGAACGCAAGCAGCTTTTTTACAATCTTGATGCCATCATTTCGGTTGGCTATCGCATCAAAAGTCATGTTGCCACCCGTTTCCGCATCTGGGCCACGCAAAGGTTAAAAGAATACATTATCAAAGGTTTTGTCATGGATGACGAGCGGCTGAAAAATCCGCCTGTGACCGGTTCGGCCGTTCCGGATTACTTCGATGAAATGCTGGCGCGCATCCGTGACATACGCGCCAGCGAACGGAGGATGTATCTGCGCGTCAAGGAAATCTTCGCGATGGCGGGAGATTACGATCCGGCAGAACCGGATACGAATAAATTTTTCAGCGTTATCCAAAACAAACTTCATTTTGCCGCAACCGACATGACGGCTGCGGAATTGATCAGAAAGCGCGCCGATCAAAACCTGTCCAATATGGGGCTTACAAACTGGAAGGCTGATGAGGTCCGCAAAACGGATGTGACCATTGCCAAGAATTATCTGAAGGAAGAAGAAATCGACGAACTAAACCGGATTGTCGTCATGTGGCTGGACTATGCCGAGGATCAGGCCAAACGCCGCAAGCAGGTTTTCATGAAAGACTGGGAACTAAAGCTCGATGAGTTTTTGAAATTCAACGACCGCCAGGTGCTTCCGGACGCTGGAAAAGTCAGTAAACAGGAAGCGGATGATTTTGCTAAAGATGAATACGACCGCTTTGCCGTGCGCCGCAGACAACACAAGGAAGCGCTGGGCGAAGCGGAAACTATCAAGGCGTTGGAAGCGACGGCGAAGCAGTTGAGCACTGGCCGGGGACGAACGGTGATGGTATCCGATAAACGGGATAACAAGAAAAAGGGTAAAGGATAAACGAAAATGACTGAACCGATTCTGCCGCAGCTTAAGCCGATTCCGATGAAAGATCGCGTATCCGTGATCTTTGTTGACAAGGGCAATCTGGATGTGCTGGACGGCGCTTTTGTTGTTGTCGATAAGAACGGCGTCCGCACGCATATACCCGTAGGCGGCGTTGCCTGCCTGATGCTGGAACCGGGATCGCGGGTATCTCATGCCGCCGTTGTGCTGGCGGCGCGTGTCGGCTGCCTGCTGGTCTGGGTGGGCGATGGCGGCGTCCGGCTTTACGCGTCCGGTCAACCGGGCGGCGCGCGTGCCGACAGGCTTTTGTATCAGGCAAAACTAGCTTTGGATGACAATGCGCGCCTCAAAGTCGTCCGGAAAATGTACGCGATTCGATTTAAAGAAGAGCCCCCGGAAAGACGAAGCGTGGAACAGTTGCGGGGTATTGAAGGTGTGCGGGTCAGAAAGATGTATGAACTGCTGGCGCGTCAATATGGTGTCACCTGGAAAAGCCGCAACTACGATTATACGGAATGGGAAAGCGGCGACATACCGAACCGCTGTCTGAGTTCCGCCACGGCCTGCCTTTATGGCATCTGCGAAGCAGCCATTCTGGCGGCGGGCTACGCTCCCGCAGTGGGTTTCATTCACACAGGCAAGCCGCAATCGTTTGTTTACGATATAGCGGACGTCTTTAAATTTGAAACGGTTGTTCCTATGGCCTTTAGAATTGCGGCAAAGAATCCCCATCAACCGGAACGGGAAGTCCGAATCGCCTGCCGCGATGTTTTCCGGCAATCAAAAATTCTGGCCCGGATTATTCCGACGATTGAAGAAATCCTTCATGCAGGGGGGCTGGAAAAACCCAAGCCCCATGAAGAAGCGGTAGAGATTGCAATACCGAATAAGGAGGGTATCGGCGATGCTGGTCACCGTGGTTGAAAATGCGCCACCCAGGCTGAGAGGCAGATTGGCAATCTGGCTTCTGGAAGTTCGCGCCGGTGTTTATGTGGGCAAAGTATCACGGCGCGTACGGGAAATGATTTGGACTCAGATTGGGAAAGGCATAGAAGACGGCAACGCCGTCATGGCATGGAGCACGAATACAGAATCGGGCTTTGATTTTATGACACTGGGTGCTAATCGGCGGATTCCGGTGGAGATGGACGGCATAAAGCTCGTTTCTTTCTTGCCGGAGGAAGAAAATAAGAAGGCTTTGGAAAGTTGAAAATAAGTGCCATATATTTGGTGGAATTTAGCTCTTTGAAAATTGAATAAGAAATCAAAGGGATAGAAGAAGTGCGTTCCCCACACACGTGGGGATGAACCGGTTTATCGCGGGCAGCAGCTTGTGTTGTCACCGCGTTCCCCACACACGTGGGGATGAACCGATATTCAGCATGTAGGGCAAGGAATTGGTATGGCGTTCCCCACACACGTGGGGATGAACCGCATTAAGGAATCGGCGCGTGTCGATTTGGCGAGCGTTCCCCACACACGTGGGGATGAACCGGCAAATCAAATAGCAAAAGATACTCCTGAATTGCGTTCCCCACACACGTGGGGATGAACCGACGAGGTACGTTCTTCATGAACAGCCCGAAACGCGTTCCCCACACACGTGGGGATGAACCGAGGCCATGGTTGCGCAGTTCGCGGAGATTGATGCGTTCCCCACACACGTGGGGATGAACCGAAGACATCCAACACCCCCCCAAAAACAGAACTGCGTTCCCCACACACGTGGGGATGAACCGCACGACGACTTCCT
>CAYGNV010000113.1:0-7697 GCA_964351355.1 uncultured Smithella sp. | reverse complement strand
ATAGACCTTGCGCACGGTCATCTGGTTTTCGGTGAGCGTTCCTGTTTTATCCGAACAGATCACGGTCGTGCTGCCCAGCGTTTCCACGGCGGGCAGTTTCCGGATGATGGCTTTTTTTCTGGCGAGACGGTTGACGCCGATGGCCAGTGTGATGGTTACGGCAGCGGGGAGCCCTTCCGGGATGGCGCCCACGGCCAGAGCGACGGCGGCCATGAACATGTCGATTGCCGTCTCGCCCCGGATCATGCCGACGGCGAATGTCACGGCGGCCAGCGCCAGAATGACGACCAGCAGGACCTTGCTGAAGGCCGCAATTTTTTTGGTCAGCGGCGTGGCGAGATCCGCCGCGGAAGCCAGCATCTCGCTAATCCGGCCGGTTTCCGTCTTGTCGCCCGTGCTGACGACAAGCGCCTGGGCCTGTCCGTAGGTCACCAGTGTGCCTGCATACACCATGTTATGCCGGTCGGCGAGAACGGTTTCCGGCGGAAGCGTTTCCGTTTTTTTAAGAACGGGGACGGATTCCCCGGTGAGTGCGGATTCATCAACCTGCAGTTCACGGCAGTTGAACAACCTTGCGTCGGCCGGCGCCTTGTCGCCGGACTGGAGTTTGATTATATCGCCGACGACAAGCTGTGTCGAGTCGCAAGACGTCCATTTTCCGTCCCTCAGCACGGTTGCCTGGGTCGTCATCATCTGTTTGAGTGATTCAATGGCGCGCTCGGCTTTTGCTTCCTGAACATAGCCGATGATCGCATTGAGGATCACCACACCGAAAATCACGGAGGAATCGACCCATTCGCGAAGAAACAGCGTGACGAAACCGGCAAGGAGCAGAATATAAACCAGCGGCTGGTTAAACTGCTGCAGAAACTGCACGATGCGGCTTTTTTGTTTTTTTGCGCTGACCATGTTGGGGCCGAATTTTTCCAAACGATGTTTGGCCTCGAAGATGGATAAGCCTTTTGTCGTATTACTGCTAAGCAGGGTTGCCACTTCGTCCGCCGGGCAGTGATGCCAGTGTTTGCTGATGAGTCGTTCCATAAAATCATTCTTTCCTTTAATAAGAAAATACATTTCATCGTCATGGTATGCGATCCTTTATTCATTGCCGTATCTTTAGCATGTTGCTTTCCTGCAACATCGAAAAAAAAGCCTGGAATGATCTTTAAAAATCATTCCAGGCCTGACATTTTTTCCGCTCTCTTTGCCTGCAAGGTAAAGAGCCCGTTAAAACTCTGAGGCGCTGCAAGAAGCCCTTTTACTGATGCCTTAAGGTAAAGCACCAATGAACTGGCCGGCGGTTACAATGCAAAATTATATTCTCCTGTCAAGAACATTTCCTGACAGGACAACCATTCTTAAGGCCGCCCTTTGTCGGAATATTCCGGCTGTTTCTCCAACGAAAAAATAATCACCCTTTCTCCGGTCAGGGTGCTGATGTCCGTGTGCAGGCTGATGATTTTGACGCCGAGAATATTTTCCACGGCGGCTTCCAGCAGAGGGCGTCCCTGTTCCATCAGTGTGATGCGTACGCGTTTGATGAGGTCCCGCCCGTCTTTTCGGTCTGCATTATCGGCCAGGCGTAGTTCCGCGGGCGTGAGCACTTTCTTCAGACGCACCAGAACCATATCTTCTATGACATAAGCTTTGGTTTCGAGCGGTCCGCGCCCCATATATTCCTTTTCAAACTTGGTGACGGCTTCGCAAACTTCCGATTCAATTTGTCCCTTAGTTTTCAGCATGTGTCATCAGTCCAGTTTGTTGGCTCTTTTCGATTTTTGAAGATTACACCAATTAGGGTTTGAACTCCAGTAATTCAAAATCGCCCCGTGCATAGGACGCACGTCGGCCGCGGGCAACCAATCCATCTTTTTTCTGCCGGAGAATAACATGCGTAAGCTTCCCTGTCAAGTGGACAATTGAAAAATAGAGTTTCCGGCGTTCTTTGAAAAATATTCCGCTGGTGTCAGGTCATCCAGGGAATCATGGGGCCGCTGCTCATTATATTCCATCATCCACCAATAGGTGGCCTCTCTGACCTCGTCCAGGTCACGGAAGAGATAGAGATCAAGCAGTTCATTCCGGTACGTCCGGTTAAAGCGTTCAATGTAAGCGTTCTGATTCGGTGCGCCGGGCTGGATGTAGCGGATCATCATCCCGGCGGATTCAGCCCAGGCAACGAATTCGCCACTCAGGAACTCCGGGCCATTATCAACCCGAAGCATATCAGGCAGACCTCGCTCCAAGCGCAAGCGCTCAAAGACCCGAATCAGGCGTCTGCCGGTTATGGATGTGTCAATCTCGATATGAAGCACCTCGCGGTTAAAATCGTCCATCACGTTAAAGGTTCGAATCCGTTTGCCGGTAGAAAGCATATCGCTCATGAAATCGGCCGACCAGACCTGATTGGGCAACGGCGGCACCAGCAGGGGCTGCTTAAACCGCTGGGGCAACCGCTTCTTGGCCCGCCGCTTCTGGTTCAGCTTAAGGTCACAGTAAACACGGTACACACGCTTATGGTTCCAAACATGCCCCGTCCGTCGCAAGGCCTTGAACGTTTTCCAGAAGCCCCAGCGGGGGTGACCATCAATCATCGCATTAATGGCGTCAATCACCTCGGCATCACCGTCCCGGCTTTCTGGAGGGCTGTAAAATGCCGCCCGAGATAAACCGACACAACGACAACTCTGCCGAATCGAAAGCTGGTGCTCGGCCACCAGATAGATCACTGCTTCGCGCTTCTCTGGCGGCCTTAGAGTTTTTTTTCGATCAAATCCTTCAAAGCCCGATTTTCCATGGCCATGTCGGCATACATGCGCTTGAGCTGCGAGAGCTCCCGCTCCATCTCTTTCAGGCGCTTCAAGTCCGAAGCGCTCATGCCGCCGTACTTCGATTTCCAGTTGTAGTAGGTGGCATCAGAGATCCCGTGCTTGCGGCAGATCTCTTTAACTTGCATGCCCGCATCTGCTTCCTTGAGAATGCCAATGATCTGGGTCTCCGTAAATCGTGCCTTCTTCATCAGAGCCTCCTGGGGGTATTATGCCAGAAAACTCTACTTTTGAGTTGTCTATCTTTAGGGGAAGCTTACGCATGCTAATGTGTATCGGTGTTGCCGTCTGGTAATGCGTGTTCATCATTCCGGGACTTTCCGGGTTGTTTTCCATCGGCAGGATATATTTGCGGAGAATAGAGGTATCCGCTGTTGTTTCCATGTTTTCTATGGGGATAGCGACAGGCCTGAGCAGAACCGGTTTAGTTCCCGTGACGGATACAACGGTTGACTCCACACCGATACGGCATGCGCCACCGTGGAGACGAACTCCTCCTCGTGCTAAAACCCGTCACGAATCGTGATGTCCCCGATGGTGACCTTTTTGGGCATCCTCGAGGAAATTTTCCAATAATCATACTCTGTCGCTTTTGCCATAACTTTCCTCCTCCTCTTTCTTAACGTAGTTTTTTTGAATTATCCAAGCTTCTCCAGGACAAAAAGAAGCTGTCCTTCCCGGACCGTGTCATTGAGCCTGATGCAGACCTCGGCGATCTGGCCGTCAAAAGCTGCAACAACGGCATTCTCCATCTTCATCGCCTCAAGGTTGGCGATCTCTTCCCCTTTATGAACAATATCGCCCGCCTTGAGTACTCCCCTTTTCGGATTGCCGATCCTCCATGCGTTCCCGTTTATCGGGGAGCCGATCTCGCCCGGCGTTTTCGCCATGCGCACCTCAACTTTTTTGACCCTGGGCGTTTCGACCGCGTAAACCCTTGTCTTGTTATTAACCCGCATCACAACGTGTATGACGCCTTCATGTTCTGCGCCCATAGAGACAAGCTCAAGGGAATAGGGTTTGTCCCAGAGCTCAAAATCCACCTTGTCTCCCGGTTTTTTGAGCCCCTTTCTCCAGACATCCGTCGGCAGCGCCAGCGGCGCTTCTCCGTATTTGTCCCTGAAATCGATGAATTCAATGGCATCCTTGGGGTGCATCAGGTAGAGAATAAATTCTTCCTCTGTCGGCACTCGCCCGATATGTGCAACGAGGCTATCCCTCATTTTTTCGAGATCATCGTCCTTTAAAGAATCAAGGGGCGACTGCTCCTGTCGTTCACTTAACTTTTCCGCCCATCCTTCTCCAAATGCGCTTCTGTAAACCCAATCCGCAGGCCAGCCGAAGGGAAGCCTCCCGTAATTTCCGATCAGAAGATTCTTGAAATCTCCGGGTGTGTTTCTGAAGAGATCCAGGAGTTCCTCCTGTTCCTGCTTTTCCATAGATTCAAAGTCCTGCGACCTTTCCTCCACATATCTTGCAAGAAGCTCCGTTATATGCCTAACTCCCGCATCTCCTTTTTCCTTGGCATACCTGTTCACGATCCCGCTGCATGTCACCCATGTGATCTGGGAGCCGGGCGTGACGTCAAAATACCGGACAATCCTGTTATAAAGGGACATAATCTTCAGGATGGCCGGCATGAAATGAAGAAACTTGCCCTTGTCGGCCTGTTCAAAGGAGCTGGGGAATGCGCCGCCGGGCATTTTGTGCAGGGTGACCGTATGATCGTATCCCTTGAAGGGGGATTCCGCCCATTCGTAATGGCCGATCCACTCCCGAACCTTCTGTACGGCAGCCTCCGCCTCTTTTCTGTCAAGGTGAACGGGGATGCCTGATTCTTCAAAATACGCCTGAACGCCGAGGATCGGTGAGTGACCGTAAAATCGCACCAGCGAGTCTTCTTGAACATCGACGATCCTGGCGCCGGCCTTTGCTGCGGAAAGCAGCGCCGGCATGGCAAGGCCGTCGGTAATATGCCTGTGGTATTGAATAACCAGATCTGGGTATCTCTGCAGGATCGCGTCAATAAGGTTGCCGATCTTCACAATGTCGCCTACGCCCGCCATATCCTTGATGCACAGGATTATTTCATCAGTTCCGCCGCACAGATCGACAATCTCGCCGACAACGCCCAGGTAGTAGTCGTTTGTCGCCCAGTCGGCTACGGTAAAGGAGATGGTCGGCTCGAACAGCTTTCCCCTCTTCATGACCACTTCTGCGACAGCGCGCATATTTCTGATATCATTCAAGAAAGAGAAGCATCGCCAGACATCTATA
Organism: uncultured Smithella sp.; assembly: GCA_964351355.1. Classification (GTDB taxonomy): domain Bacteria; phylum Desulfobacterota; class Syntrophia; order Syntrophales; family Smithellaceae; genus UBA8904. The sequence continues at coordinate 2,592 of CAYGNV010000113.1, read as the reverse complement.
TCTACTTGCGACACAACATGCTCGATCACATTTTTGGGATAAGGTCTGTAGCCGAAAAGGTTGGTTTCTCTGATCAGCGTTTGCAAAAGAACGTTCGGCATGAGTTCTCTGAGGATCGAGATTTCCTCGAAAGGGCTTTCACGCCTGTTCATCACGCCCACATGCCAGCGCGCCCCGCCGTGACACTCGGCGCTGAACAGCCCCATTTTGTTGTAAAAAGGCGCCAGGGTTTTTAAATCGTAAATGCGGTGGCGGTTTTTAAAGTCGGACTGTCCCGCATCTCGCATTCCCACAGAGGTCAAACAGACGCCGCGCAGCATATGAACGGCTGCGACAATTTCTTTGGCCGACATGCCGGGCCTGACAAATGCCGTTGTTTCCATCATCTTCCTACATCCATTTCTGTGGTCCAAGCGCCGATATCTCCGCGACGTACCTTGCGATCTTGAGCACTTCGTCGGCGCTGTCCTTTTCTTTGAACATGGATACAAGCTCATCCATGCGCTCTTCCACAAAACGGGTGGAGAAATCTCCCGCAATGAACGCCGAATGCCTGATGATGCTCAAAAGCAGCGGTGCAAGCGTTTTTATGCCTTCGATGCGCAGGTTTCTGCTGATGCTGCGGTCCATTATTCTTATGGCATCTTCCCGGACGGCGCCCGCCGTCATGAGAAGCATGAACAGCGAATCATAATAGGGGGGTATGTCTGCACCCTCATAAACACCTGAAGAAACCCTGACGCCGGGCCCCATAGGCACCAGAAGCCGGGTGATGGTCCCGAAAGAAGGGCTGAACGTCTTGGGGTCTTCCGCATTCAGGCGCACCTCCAGCGCCCACCGGTCCGTACGGATGTCGGACTGTTTGAACGGCAGCTTTTTGCCCATTGCCGTGTCAAGCATGATGGCGACGATATCCAGTCCGGTGATCAGTTCGGTAATGCCGTGCTCGACCTGCAGACGCGTGTTTACCTCAAGAAAATAAAACCGGTTTGCTGCCTTGTCAAAGATGAACTCTACGGTGCCGGCCGTGGTATAACCGATTTCCCGCATCAGGCGGCTTGCCGTGAAGCATATCTCCTGGCGCAATGCGTCATTGAGGCTCGGCGAAGGCGCCTCCTCGATGATTTTCTGGTTTCGCCGCTGAATGGTACATTCCCTTTCGAAAAGATGGATTACATTGCCGTGCTCATCCGCAACGATCTGCACCTCGATGTGCCTGCCGTTCTCGATAAATTTTTCAACGAGAATAGCATCATCCCCAAAGGCCTTTTTGGCCTCGGAGCGCGCCTGCGCAAACGCCTGCTCCATCTGTTGATTATTTTCGACCTTGACCATCCCCTTGCCGCCGCCGCCGGATGAGGCCTTGATCATGATGGGGAAAACCACGCCTTCTTCCTGCATCCATTTGGTGATCTGCGCGGTATCCGTAACGTTGCTGATGCCGGGGATGGTCGGAACATTGGCTTTCTTGGCGAGCAATTTGGCCTGGACCTTGTCCCCCATCATCCTGATGACCCTGGGAGACGGACCGATCCATGTCAAGCCGGCTTCGATCACCCTTTGCGCGAATTCCGCATTTTCAGCCAGAAAACCCCATCCGGGATGAACGGCATCCGATTTGCTCTTCATGGCCGCAGCAATGATCTTATCCATGTTCAGATAGGATTCCACCGGCGGGGCATCACCGATATGCACGGCCATATCGGCCATAAAGACATGATGGGAGAGCCTGTCCGGCGTGCTGTAAATGGCCGTGGTCGGAATCTTCCTGTCCCTGCAGGTATGCATGATCCTGACCGCGGGCACGCCCCTGTTGGCAATCAAGACCTTTTCTATCTTTCGTTTCATGTGAGCACGTTTTTCCCTTGGTCTTCTTTTGAACAACATTCGTCGGGGTAATGGCTTGCCGCGTTTATGGCGGCTTGCCCTTGCAGTATGCAAGAGGAAAGCCAGAGAATTGCAAATTAATATATCCTTTAATATCGAACACTTATAACCAGCATCCCTTTCCCCCGCCCTCAAATGACCGGAAAAAATGGAAAATTTGCGAAATGCGGTTTCGCAAATTTTAGAAAACGAGAAAATTTTAAGGAATAATACTGATGGCGCCGGGCATTTATGAAAGGGGGGTATCAACAAGGACTGGATGCCGGCTCGCCAACAGAAGGTTTATGTCGATTGACCAAACAGGACATTTCTATTGTGGGAGAAACAGGACATTTCTACTGTGGCTTGACAACCGCCACTATTGCATTGACACATGGAGGCGGTCGTTTTATACTCCCGCCGCCAAGCGACAGCCTGACAAGAGGAGACCTCTGAAAAGCGATCAAGTGGGAACAGGGGGACGGGCTTGAAATCGCCCCCTGTCGCAACGGATTCATAACCAAGGAGGAAAACATGAAAGCATTGGTTACGTATTTTTCAAAGACCGGCAACACGGAAAAAGTCGCACGGGCGATCTACGACGCGCTGCCCACCGACAAGGAGATCAAGCCGGTCCAGGACCTGGAGGGCGCGGCAGGTTACGATATCGTTTTCTGCGGTTTCCCTGTTTATGCGCACAGCGTTCCGGGGAAGGCTCAACCCTTT
>CAYGNV010000112.1:0-7733 GCA_964351355.1 uncultured Smithella sp. | reverse complement strand
TATCATCGAAGGCGGGGTTTTGGTGCTGCTGGCCGTTATGGTCTGCATAATTCTGGTAAAGCAAATCATGGAAATCGTGTTATTGGTAACACGAAAAAGCGATCCGTCGCCGCTACAGCCCGCGTGGTTCGATTGGAAGCGGGGGCCAAAACCGGTCGCGCAGCCGCAGCCATACAGCACCACGGATCCATGGGAGCGCGAGAGGGTGGACACTCCGGACGCTCCAAAAGTCATTCAAACGATTGAGGGGGATTAATGCAAGCCAAAGTCATTTGCCAGTTATGCAAGGAAACTATCGCGGAAGTGGACATTGAAAAGCTGCACACGCCGCTTTCTGGCGCGATGTTCATGTCGCACGATCCCGGGCATGGCATTCCGGCGCCGTTCAATGCCTCACATGGGTGGGAAGAATTCCGATGCCCGATGGGAGGACACAGGCCCCTGATATGGCCGGATAAGATATTGACGGACAAGGGGCTGTTCACGTTTGGGCCCGATGGCCCGATTGGCAGCGCAGCAGATCCCGGCGAGATCGGCCGGGAAGGGATTTACGACCGAAACTTCAACATTGAACGTCCGGCGATGCTGTCCGACGAAGACGCAGCGGCCGCCGTTCGAGCGCAAATGATGAATCAACCGATAATTCAACCGGAGGCAGGAGTTAATGGCAATGGCGAAACCGACACACGGGAGGGGCAACCGGAAGATGATGAGCCCGTCGAAAGCGAAGAAAAAGAAACCAACAAGGAAACCGGACGGACTGACGGAGAGCGCGAGGCTACTCCAACAGACGGGCGGACCTGCCATATTTGTAAGGCTACACTCCGAAGCAACGCAGGATTAGTGAACCATCTCCGCGCGAAACACGGAATACGGAACTAAAGTCGGGAGGATATTATGCCGGACACCCAAAAGAATTATAACCTCATCCCGCCGGAAGGCGACAAGAATGTCGGTAAGCGCGTGTTTGAAGTGCTGGCCGCCGTGCTGGCCGATAAGCAGTCACTTGGCTTGCCTGCGATGTGGAAGAAGAATTACAAGCTCCGTCGGAACAAACACTGGAAAACCGATTCAGCAAGCGTCCCTCTCATTTCGATCAATCTGATTTTCACCCACGTTCAGCGGTCGGTCAACACACTGACTGACAATAATCCTGTTTTCAACGCCGTCAATAAAACCGGCGATGAAGAAATGCGGAATGTGGCGACGGACCTGCAACGCATAGCCGAAGACTGGTGGCAGGACACCGAGCAGCAAAGCGTGCTTGAATCATCCGTGACCAATGGCGAGATACACGGGATTTGCATTGAGGGCGTCGATTTTGATGCTGATCTGGCCGGAGGCCTGGGCGATGCTAAAACTCGCATCGTTGATCCAATGTATTTCGGGTGGTATCCGGTCAAAATGGCGTCACTTGATGACCTAAACAGGCGCGAGTGTGTTGTCGAGTATTGGGCAGAGTCCTGCCGCACCCTGCGCAAGAAGTATCCCAAACACGCAGACAAAATCAAGGGCGATTCCGAATTGCTCGATGAGCTGCAGGATGACCGGCGCGATATTAATGGCACGGACGGCGGCAAAGAGCGTAAGAATATTTTGATCATGGTCCAGAACGTTGTCCATGCGATTGGAAATATTTTTTCCGGTCAGTCGATTACGGATATCGATTCAGAAGAAACGGTCGTCTGTAAGTGCTGGTATCGCGATGACACGGAGGTTGACGACGGCAAACCGATACCAGGGGAAGACGGGAGCATCACGCAGAACCGCCGCCCAAAATACACGGGAGGCCTTCGCTATATTCTAACCTGCTCAGGCGGGCAGGTTGTTTTAGAGGACAAGGACAACCCAAATATCAACCCGAACATGGACCAAGAAGCGGCCCGACACACATACCTGTATGATAAAGTGCCCTACAATGTGACCAATTCTGTTACCGACCCGCAAAATGCGTGGGGCATTACTGATCTGGAAGACATTGAAAAGCTCAACATGGAGCTCAACAAGGCAATATCGCAGCTGGTGATGGAAAAAGATTCAGCAGCCCGGAAGATTCGCGTCAACCCACTCGATTCAGGCGTGGAAAATCATGAGTTCACGGCGCACCCGAGTATTGTCCGGCCGTCCTCCGCGCAAACAGCACAGGGCATCCGCTACCTCGACTATCCGCAGAACACACAGGACATTGAAAAGACCATCCAGCTATTCAAAGAGCTATTCCTTTTAGTTGCCGGCACGTTCGACATGGACATGGCGCAAACCAAAAGCAGCGTCATTGCCTACAAAGCGATAGCGGCTCTATTGGAACGCGCCGCGACGATGATGCGCGGAAAAATCCGAAATTATAATAAGCTCATTCGCAACCGAGGCCGTATGTATATTTCCCACGTCCAGAATTTTTTCACCGAAGAACGATGGATCACATACCGCGAGGATGGGCGCACCGAGGCGAAGGCGGTTACTGGCTCGCAGTTGGTGGGGCCGGTCAATTTGACGGTGGTTTCCGGTTCAACGCTGCCAGTATCAAGGGTGCAGCAAAGAGAAGAAGCACTCACGCTGTTTCAGGCAAATGCCATCGATCAACAGGAGCTACTCGAAAAGCTCGATTGGGGCAATCGCAGCGAGATTGTCAAGCGTATGCAGCAGGGCCCGATAGGCCAGTTGGTTGCACGCCTGGCCGAAGTCGGCTTGCCGGAAGAACTGCAGCAATACATAACGGCTATTGCTCAAACGGACCCGAAAGACGTCAAGAAGATGATCGAGTCCGGCGAAATGGCTACCTTCCCGCAGTTGATGGAGATGATGATCAAAGAGAATATGCCGGAAGCTGAGCAGATGGCAGGCCAGCAGGGCCAGCAGCAGGCAGACCCGGCAGCCGAGGAAGCCGCGGCAAAGGCGCGAAAGCTCGACGCAGAGGCGGCGCTGACGGCAGCGAAGGTGCAGACGGAAGCCGTTAAGCAGGAGGTCATGCTGGCCGGGGTGAAGTTCGATGAGGACAAAATGAAGCTCGAACGCGCCGAAGCGGTTCACAAGATGGAAGAAAACATTAAGCAGGACGGCAGGGAAGATGCCCGCGTGGCTACTGAGGCGGTTAAAACAATCAACGCCAGCAGCGGATACAATGAACGCGGGATGAAAAGCAACAATGTCGATATCGAGCCCCGGAAAGACGGCGGACCGGTGAAGGCCGGGAAGCCTTATCTGGTTGGCGAGGAAGGACCCGAGGTTATTGTGCCGAAGCAGGACGGTCAAGTCATTCCGTCGAAACCAAAAAGCCGAATTCCCGGCGTCAAGGGCGATTGGTGGGATGACGAACCACCCAAGAAGCCGGATACCGCCATGGACAGCGTAAAGAAAAAAGCGGGAGAAGCCAAAGAATATTTCAAGCAAATGGGCCGCGACTTCAAGAAAATATACTCTCCTGAGGCACGGGCGGCCGAGGCAAGGCCGAGGAAAGCCCCGATGCCTATCACGAAGGAACGCGCCGAGGAATTGAAAGTTGTGAAGCCTGGCGACCGTGATCAGTTAAACGACGTCCTCAACACGATTGATGATCAGCACAGAAAGGAGCGATAACCACATGGCCCTTCGTCTATTCGATTATGAATGCCCGAAACATGGATATTTTGAAGAATTCGCAGATGATAAATTCTGCTATGTGGCTTGTCCAACGTGCGGTAAAATGTCACCGAAAAGGCCGAGTATCGGCCGGGTAAACGTCGCCAACGAGGATGTGCAGCACGTTCGGGAAAGCGCGGCGGTTCTTTTAGACGGAACATCGCGGTTTTCAGATAAGCCTCATGAAAGGGCGCTGGCCGAAAAGCCGACACGCTCGAACTTGATGCAATATCTCAAGGCGGAAAAACTTCGATACGCGGAGAACGAGGGGGGAGCCCCGCCGAGATACAGGAAGCCGCCGGAGCCAGACCGGAAGCAGATCGTGGAGAGCATTCTGGCAAAGAGACAAAAAGACAGGCGGTTGGAGGTTCACAGTTGAGTGACGATGCGAAAAGAATCTGCCAGGTTCTAATCAGATGCGCAAAGATGATGATCAAGCTGTTGGAGGAATTATGCGGTAACACGCAAACAGAAACACAAAAATAACGCGCTTTATGTCCCGCTGAAAGGCCGCACATAGAGCGTACTCAATCGCGCGAAAGCCCCATTGGTATCAATTCAAATTGGTATCGGTGGGGCTTTTTTATTTTATCCAAAAAAGGAGAACAAAACATGGAATTTGACAATACTGGAATCGACGCTAACGCCGCTGCGCCCTCGTCAGACGCGGACAGTATGTTATCCAGCCCGGATTTTCAGGGCACAAACCCCGGCGCCGATGGTGCCGCTGTTGGCGATGGTGATGGCAAGGCCACCACGGACACCGACAAAACCGCCGATCAGAACGCGACTTCCGACAAAAAAGCCGGATCAGGCGCCGAAGACGGCAAAGGTAAAGAAGGCGGAGAAGAAGACCGCTACGACAAACTTCCACGGTTTCAGGAGTTAAACGCGACGATCAAAGCGGAGCGTGAGGCCCGAACGAAAGCAGAGGCCGAATTGTCTTTGCTGAAACGGTCGCCGCTGAACCCTGAATTTCTCCCGCCTGCGGGCGACAAGCCGGGCTTCAAGGACATCAACACGATGACCGCAGAGGAAGTTCGGGAATGGCAAGAGGATGATCCTCTCGGATTCGCGCAGAACCTCAAACAGCAAGCCGCATGGGAAGCGAAACAATCACTGAAAGGTGATTCGCTTCGGGATGAGGCTGTCAGCAGGATCGAGCAAACGTTTAATCAATACGCCAAAGAGAACCCCACGTTCAACGCTATGTGGGAGTCCGGCGAGATTGAAAAATTCATGAACGAGCATCCGGGCCACAACGCTATTTCCGCACACATGGCTATGTCTGCCAGCACTCAGCAGGACAGCGTCAAGAAGATGGTGGATGACGCAGTAGCGAAGGCGGTCAAGGAAACCGAGGAACGAGTCACCAAAAATTTCCAAGCGAAAAGGAATGCGACGGTCATTGCACCGGGCGGAGCCCAAAGAGCCCCGGCTGGCGAGATAGACCCCGCTTTAGCAGACACATCAAAATTTGGAGGCAATAAAACCGTGCTGGCGGCAAGGCTCGCAGCGATGCGGGCAGGGCAGGCAGGCGGGTAAGGCCTCAAATTCAACAAACGGAGGAATTAGATCATGCCTTACACAATACCTGAACTCGAAGCAGTAACCAAAGATTATTTCATGGCCGATAATCGCAAGGCCGTGGACATTTATTTCAACGATTCATTCTGTATGGATCGCTTCCTGAACAAGAAAAAGGGGTTGATGGAACGCCCTTTTGGCGGTTTGAAAATAACCGTCGCGCTGAACTACGACGGCCAGGAAGGCGGGTTCTACGATAAGACCGATACGCTGTCTTCCGACGACAAGGAAACCATCGCCAACGCGAGTTTCCAGTGGAAACACGCTTACGGTAACGCGACCATTCACCGCATCGACGAGCTGAAAAACTCCGGCGAATACGCCGAAGTTTCATTGCTGACCAGCAAGCTCGAAGGCGCACAGAAAACGATCCGGAAGAAAATCGCCCAGCAGATTTATAACGCTGGTGGTGACGGCGCGAAGGGACTGACCGGTCTGATGGCTATGTGCTTCGGCGCGACCACAGTTCCGTTCGGCAACATCAAAGAAGCCGACCTTGTTGCTCAGGACGGTTCAACGCCCTGGAAGGCCGTGAACGTCGCCACACCCGCGCAGATCACGCTGGCTATTATCCGCGAACTGAAATCGATGGCGAAAATTGGTGATGGCCCCGGCGGAAAGCCGGATATCAGCCTCACCACGGAGACGCTGTTCAACATCATCAGCGGCATTTTGCAGAATCAGCAGCGATTCACGGAAGACACGGACACAGCCAAAGCGGGATTCACCAATCTCGTATTCGAGAAGCTGCTCATTGCGGCTGACGATTACTGCCCGACCGGCTATTTCTTTGTGCTGAACAGTAATTACTACGGTTGGGCCGTCCACCAGAAGGGTTATTTCGCCCGGACGCAGTGGATGGACATGACCGTCAACGGCGTCAGCGCGAAGTCGCTTAAAATCTTCTTCGACGGCAACCAGATTTGCAGCAACCGTAAAGCACACGCTGGCAGGTCCGGCCTGAGCTAAAAAACGGCGCGGCGCGAAGGTAGTCAAACCTACGGGGCCGATCAGATATAGCCCCGGCACATTTAACCTTAAAAGGAGAAACACCATGAACGAGACAATTAAATTTCAGGCCTTCAATCAGGGGATCCTCGAAACGTCGGCGGTGCAGCGTGAATCGCTGGGATGTATCCGGCTGCTGTCAGACGGAAGGAAATTCCGATATTCAAAGGCCACGGCCGTTGCGATTGCGCCCGGCGCGAACCTTCAGCCGTCCGTACCCACGGCCAATCATATCAACCTGAGCGCTGCGGCAACCGCCCGCGGTTCGGTCTTTGTTGCGCTGACGGTTGGCGCAACAGAAGTCACGGAAAATATGTATAAAGACGGATATCTGCAGATCAACGCAGGGACCGCCGGGACGCTCGGGCGTCAGTATAAAATCAAAAGCCACACGATTATCGGTGCGGCCGGCGGGGCCATCACGGTGGAGCTGGATGAACCGTTGATGACCGCGCTTGTGGCTACAACCGACAAGCTGTCGCTCATTCCGAACCCGTTCAACGGCGTTGCGGTAGGCGGGGCGGACAAACCGAGTGCGGGCTTGGCTCAGATTGCTGTTCCGGCCAGTCATTTCTTCTGGTCTGCGACGGGCGGCTTGGCTGCTGGACCTGTCCCGAACACGGCCGCTCCGGGGACGCCTCTTGTGCCCGCCGCGACGGGCGGACTTGCTGTCTTCGACGCCGCCGTGTCCACCACACACGCAACTATCGTTGTCCCGACCGTGGGTTATGCTCTCGGCACGGGCGTCACAGGCAACTTTAAACCGATCTGGCTGACTCTCGATTAAGAGAGGGCCGGATACACAACACTAACCCCATAAAGCGCGGGTAGGGAAGCCCGCCCGCGCTTTCTTTAAGAATACTTGGAGGATCATACCATGGGATTCGCAGCAACCAGAAAATACGAATCAGTAGTCGGCAATCAGCGAAAGGTTGTCGGGACCTATCAAAGCGACGGCGGCGACACAGGCGGTAACATTAATACCGGCCTGCATTCCGTCCACGAAATGATTTTACAGCCTCAAGGCACAGCAGTGGATGCAAATAATCCCGTCGTCAACGAAACCTTTCCGTGTGCGGGTAACGCCGTAACAATCGTTACAACCGCAAACGCAGGCGGCACCTGGATTGCGTTTGGTGATTAAGCTGTAATTCTCAATATGCGAAGGAGGTTTAATCATGCGGAAACTCAATCAAATCACAGACGCCAACGGACGCCCTGTATCCGGGGCGCTCCTGGTGTCCGATAAGATAGACGCGCGAGTCCTTGCGGCGGCCACAGCAGAATCGGCCACAATCCCGGCAGGCGCGAAATACGTCAGACTATCAAGCACGGCCCCTTTTTATGCAAATTTCTCCACGACCGCAGCCATTCCGGCAGCGGATATCACGAACGGTTCGAGCAGCATTCTTATTCCATCGGCGGCCCTGTTTGAAATCCCGGCAGGCGCTACAGCGATCAGCTTGATTGCTGCGGCCATTGGAGTGATCACGCTCGAATGGTTTGAATAAGGGGGGCTT
>CAYGNV010000111.1:1799-7869 GCA_964351355.1 uncultured Smithella sp. | reverse complement strand
GGCGCCGATCCTGAAAAAATCAAACAGTCGCTGACCGAACATGGGCTGCTGTCCGAGCAGTGGGGTGGCGAAACGATTTTTTGCGAAGTATCCGCCAAAAAGAAAATGGGCATTGAAGATTTACTGGAGCTGATTCTCCTGCAAGCCGACGTTTTGGAACTCAAGGCCGACCCTGACGTGTCTGCGCGCGGTGTGATCATCGAAGCCAAGCTGGACCGCGGCCGCGGTCCGGTGGCGACCGTCCTGATTCAACAGGGAACGCTGCGCGAAGGAGATGCCTTTGTTTCCAAAACAGAATTCGGCCGAGTCCGGGCGATGAATAATGATCAGGGACAGCGCGTTAAGGAAGCCCGGCCCGCGATGCCGGTGGAAGTCATCGGGTTCTCCAGCGTGCCCCAGACGGGTGCGGAATTCGTCTGTGTGGAAGATGAAAAAAAGGCGCGCAATATCGCTGAATACTGGATCAGAAAAGCCAGGGAAAAAGAATTATCCGCTTCCTCCAAAATCACTCTGGAGCAATTATATCAGAAGATCAAAGAAGGCGTGAAGGATTTGAACGTCATTATCAAAGCCGACGTGCAGGGCTCCATCGAAGCGATATCCGACGCTCTCCATAAGCTTTCCACGGAAGATGTTCAGATGAAAGTGATTCACAGTTCAACGGGAGCTATCAGTGAAACAGATGTGATGCTGGCTTCCGCGTCTAATGCGATCATTATCGGATTTAATGTGCGGCCGGACGCCCGGGTGAGTGAATTGGCCCAGCAGGAAGGTGTGGAGATCAAGCTCTACGATATTATCTACAATATCATTGCCGATGTGCGCGCGGCCATGGAAGGCCTTCTGGAGCCGGAATACAAAGAGGTGGTGCAGGGACGCGCCGAAGTCCGTGAACTCTTTAAGGTGCCGAAAGTCGGCATCATCGCCGGTTGTCATGTGACGGACGGCAAAATAACCCGTGCGGCAGGCATTAAACTGGTGCGCGACAGTGTGGCCGTTTTCGACGGCAAAATCCTTTCTCTGAGACGTTTTAAAGATGACGCCAGGGAAGTGCTGGCCGGATTTGACTGCGGTATCGGCATCGAAGGCTATAACGACATTCATGTCGGGGACGTGATAGAGTCGTATATCATAGAGACGCTGGAAAGAAAACTGTAATGTGGCGGAAATGCTAAACTCGAAAATAGAAATTATGGTGGTTTCGGATTTTCTCGAAGCGACGAATTGGGAAGCAGGTAAGTACGATGAGCTTTAAAAGGGCGGACAGAGTCGGCGAATTGATTATGGCGGAAACGGCCGATATTCTGCTCAAAGTTATTAAAGATCCCCGCCTGCACGCGGTAACAATCACAGGGGTCAAAATAACGGATGATCTGCGTAATGCCCGGATTTATTTTGTCGAAATGGGCAAAGATGACCTCAATGAAGAAATCCAGGCGGCCTTGAGCAAAGCCAAAGGCTTTGTGCGGCGGGAGTTAGGCCATCGCCTGCGGCTCCGCTTAGTGCCGGATATTATTTTTGTGCATGACAAGTCGTTCGGCTATGGCAACCGTATTGAAAAACTGCTCGCCGAGATCGCTAAACAGGAAGAAGTTAATGATTAAAGAAATACTTGCAGCAATTGCTCAAGGAGAAAAATTTTTAATTACCGCACATGTTCGATTGGATGGAGACGCACTGGGTTCGGAACTGGCGCTGTATTTGATGTTAAAGGATTTAGGCAAGGAAGCGGTGATTTACAATCAGGATGCCACGCCTGAGCACTACCGGTTTTTGCCGGCGAGTGACCATATTGTTCAGGAACTTGAGAATGTCGAGAAATACGACGTTGCTTTTATTCTCGATTGTTCCGAATTGGACCGCGTGGGAAAAATTTCCGGGGATATTGCCCGGGTTAAGACATTGATTAATATTGACCACCATGTGTCCAATGGCGGATTTTGTCAATTGAGACTGCTGGATCCGAAGGCAAGCTCCACAGGTGAACTCCTCTACCGTTTGATGCGTAAGATGCACGTGAAGATGACGAAAGATATCTGTACGAACCTGTACGCGGCCATTCTAACGGATACGGGCGGTTTCCGCTATTCCAGCACGCATCAGGAAACGCTCCGGGCCGCAGGCGATCTGGTGGAAGGCGGCGCCAGCCCGCAGTGGATTTCCGAAAATATTTATGAAAGCGATCCGCCGGTGAAACTTCAGTTGTTGTCCAGAGTTCTGGAAACATTGACGCTGGATATGAAAACCAAAACTGCATCAATGGTGGTTACTCAGCAGCATTTGCAAGACACAGGCGCGATGATGGAACACACGGACGGTTTTATTGATATTCCCCGGACGGTTAAAGGGATTGACATTGCAATGCTCTACATGCAAACGGAGGGAAACCATTTCAAACTGAGCCTGCGTTCCAAGGGCAAGATCAACGTGGAAAAAATCGCTCGAAAATTCGGCGGCGGCGGGCATGTCAATGCGGCGGCCTGCAAGGTCGAGGGCAATATTGATGAGATCAAGCGGCGGGTGCTCGAAGCGGTCAGGGAATTATAGGAGCTTATGGACGGTATTGTGGTGATTGACAAACCGGCAGGGTTTACTTCCCACGATGTCGTGAGTAAAGTCAAAAAAATTCTGGGGGTCCGAAAAGCAGGACATACCGGAACGCTGGACCCGCTGGCAACAGGTGTTTTGCCCGTTTGTATTAATGAGGCGACAAAACTGGCGCAGTTTTTGTCGGCGGAAAAGAAAACCTATCTGGCGACCATGTTGTTGGGGATTCGGACGGATACGCAGGATACCGAAGGGAAGGTAACTGAAAAATCGGACAGGGTTATTTCCGAAGAAGATATTCGGGAGGCGCTCAGGCGAATGGTGGGCAAGATACAACAAGTCCCGCCCGCTTATTCGGCGCTGAAGCTCAAGGGCAAGCCAATGTACAAGTACGCCCGACGAGGAGAGTTCCCTGAAATAGCCGCGCGGGAAGTGGAGATATTTAGTTTGAACGTGAGGGATATTTCCTTTCCTTACGTAACGTTTGATATTTCCTGCTCCAAGGGCACGTATATCCGGACCGTCTGCTCCGATGTCGGTAATGCGTTAGGTTGCGGGGCGTGTTTATCCGGTTTGCGCAGGCTCCGGAGTGGCTTTTTTACCGAAGACATGGCTGTGTCTCTGGACAATAACGCTCTGGCGGAGAAAAAAAAGGAATTGCTGTTTAAGATGTTGCCGATGGCGCAATCCCTGCCCACATTTGCCGCCATTGAAGTTAGTGAATCGCTGGCCGGCAAACTGCGTGCAGGATTTCAACCGGATGTAGAGATGATGCGGCCCAATGTTCTTCCTTTTCTTGCGGCGGGAGATATGCTAAAGTTCATCAACCCCGGCGGTCATTTGGTGGCGGTGGCCCAAATGCAGATGTCGGCAAGCGAGATGGCTAATCAGGATGGAAGAACCCCGGCAGCCAGGATACTCAGGGTATTTAATATTTAAAAGTACAAATAAATGAACGACTGAAATAAACAAGGAATGAATAGGGAGGAAAGAAGCGTGTTAACTTTGGAAAAGAGAAAAACATTAATCGAGGACTACCGGCTTCACGAGAAAGATACCGGTTCGCCGGAAGTACAGATTGCTCTTTTGAGCGCCAGGATTGAATATCTGACGGAGCACTTTAAGGCGCATCAGAAAGATCATCACTCACGGCGCGGTCTGTTGAAGCTCGTCGGCCAGAGAAGAAGATTACTCAATTATATCAAAGAAGACGATGTGGAGCGTTACAGAAACATAATCAAACGTTTGGGTCTCAGGAAATAACAAGAGCCATTCAAGGGCGGAAGGCAAAAGTGTAACCGATTGGACAAGTATTGATCAATACCTGCGTCAATCGGCTTTTGCGTTTCGCCCTTGAAGTTCCTGTTCCAGGCAACAACCAAAAGAAGGTGGAGGAAATTAATGAGTAACGTATTTAGTACAGATTTTGCGGGGCGCAATTTTTCGATTAAGGCCAATTACGTGGCCGCGCAGGCGGACGGCTCGGCGCTGGTTTATTACGGCGATACGGTCGTGCTGGTAACGGCGGTCTCTTTAAAGAGCGTCAGGGAAGGCGTAGATTTTTTGCCGCTGACGGTGGACTATCAGGAAAAGACATTTGCGGCCGGAAAAATTCCCGGCGGCTTTTTTAAAAGAGAGGGGCGGAACAATGAACGCGAAGTTTTAACGTCGCGTATCATTGATCGGGCGCTTCGTCCCTTGTTTCCCAAGGGATATTATTCGGAAACACAGATCGTGGCCACGGTGCTGTCCGTGGATAAGGAAAACGACTCGGATGTCGCGGCGATGATCGGCGCTTCCGCCGCTCTGGAAATGTCCGATGCCCCGTTTAAAGGGCCGATTGCCGGTGTGCGCGTCGGTCGGATTGGAGGCGAACTGGTCGCGAACGCTTCAGCGGAAAAAATGCAGGAAAGCGAAATGAACCTTTTCCTGGTGGGGCGCAAAGTTACGCCTGGTAAAGCAGGCCGTCCTTATGATGTGGAACTCGTGATGATGGAAGGCGAAGCCAAAGAAGTTCAAGAAGACATTATTGTCGATGCCATCAATTTTGGACTGGAAGCTGTCCGTCCGATCATTGATTTGCAGGATAAGATGCGTGCGGAGGTTGGCAAAGCCAAGAGACCGGTGGAAGAAGCGGAACGGGATGAGGAACTCATCGCGCGTGTACGTGCGGAAGCTCTACCCGGTTTGAAGGAAGGTTACAGCATACCGCGTAAGTTGGAACGCTACAGCAAGCTGGATGATGTTCGAGCAGCCGTTATCAAAAGCATTGGCGATGGAGACGCGGCACGAAATAAAAAAGTTGCGGCGATTATCGAACATCTGGAATCCCGAATTATTCGGGATATGATTCTTCAGGAAAAGAAGAGAATCGACGGCCGGTCTTCGACCGATATTCGTCCGATCAGTTCGGAAGTCGGTGTGTTGCCCCGCGCTCATGGTTCGGCCTTATTTAACCGCGGTGAAACGCAGGCGATGACCGTGCTCACCTTGGGCACTTCCTCGGATGAGCAGCGGATGGATTATATTGCCGGCGAAGAACGGAGATCGTTCATGCTGCATTATAATTTTCCGCCCTACAGCGTGGGTGAAGCCAAATCATTGCGCAGCCCCGGCCGGAGAGAAATTGGCCACGGCGCGCTGGCGCGCAAGGCGCTGGTTCCAGTGTTGCCGTCTCCGGAGACGTTCCCCTACACGATCCGGATTGTTTCCGAGATTCTTGCGTCCAACGGATCATCCTCCATGGCATCCGTCTGTGGTGGTATCCTGTCCTTAATGGACGGTGGCGTACCGGTGAAGGACATTGTTGCGGGCATCGCCATGGGGCTTCTCAAAGAAGGCGAAGACGTTGTTATTTTATCCGATATTCTTGGCGATGAGGACCATGCCGGCGATATGGATTTCAAGGTCTGCGGAACCGAAAAAGGTATTACTGCCTTGCAGATGGATATCAAGATCGATGGTCTGACCGAGGATATTCTACGAAAGGCTCTGGCCCAGGCCAGAGAGGGCCGCATTCATATCATCGGGAAGATCCGCGAGACGATGACCGCGCCCCGTTCGGATATTTCGCTTTACGCCCCGCGCATTACCACTATTAAGGTGAAGGCAGATCAGGTCCGTACGGTAATCGGTTCCGGCGGCAAGAATATCCGCCAGATCATCAGCGAAACCGGTGTGACCATTGATGTGGAAGACGACGGCACCGTGACCATCGCTTCTTCCGACGCCGAAGCGGCCGCCCGTGCCGTGGCGATGGTGAAGTGGCTGACCGAGGAAGCGGAAATCGGAAAGATTTACCGCGGCACCGTGAAGAAAATTGTTGATTTTGGCGCGTTTGTCGAAATTCTGCCCGGAACGGAAGGTTTGCTGCATATCTCGCAGATTGCCAAGGAGCGAATTGCCAAGGTGACGGATGTTCTGCAGGAAGGCGACGAAGTCATGGTCAAAGTGCTGGAAGTGGATAAAATGGGCAAGATTCGCCTCAGTCGCAAAGAAGCGATGGATGCTGAAGTAAAATAGT
>CAYGNV010000111.1:0-1699 GCA_964351355.1 uncultured Smithella sp. | reverse complement strand
TTTCATGGAAAAAATAAAAGTTCATATTCAAAAGATTGCAGGAAATGAGGATATTCCTCTGCCTGCATACATGACCGGACAAGCGGCGGGCATGGATCTCTTTGCGGCTGTGGTATCGGATGAAACTATTTTACCAGGTCAGCGCAAAAAAATCCCGACGGGTATTGCGATTGCCTTGCCTGAAGGATATGAGGCACAAATCCGACCACGCAGCGGCTTGGCTATTCATCAAGGAATCACGCTTCTGAATTCACCCGGCACGATTGACGCGGATTACCGTGGCGAAATTGCTTTGATTGTGATTAACCATGGCATGGTGTCTTTTGTGGTTCAAAGAGGCATGCGCCTGGCTCAAATGGTGATCCAGAGAGTTTGCCAGGCCCAATGGGTCGAATCAGCCGAACTGGATGCAACAACCAGGGGCAACGGAGGCTTTGGGCATACCTGATTGTTTCCAGCGTTTTGCATTTGTCTTTAAACAGTGGTATGAAAAACAAAATCGTATCGATAAGACTGGTTTATGAAAAAGCACAAAATTA
Source organism: uncultured Smithella sp. (assembly GCA_964351355.1). GTDB lineage: Bacteria > Desulfobacterota > Syntrophia > Syntrophales > Smithellaceae > UBA8904. The sequence goes on along the minus strand of CAYGNV010000111.1, from coordinate 1,160 downwards.
AAAAAACATTTCAGGAAATCAATGAAAAGATCAAGCAGGGACGAGCCGTTGTCGTTACCGCTGAAGAAATGATCGATATCGTGGAAAAGCATGGCGACGTGGAGGCGGCGCGACGGATTGACGTGGTGACGACCGGAACATTCGGCGCGATGTGTTCTTCCGGCGCTTTTCTGAATTTCGGCCATCCCTCTCCGCGCATCCGGGCATCCAAAGTCTGGATCAACAATGTGCCGGCTTACGGCGGCATTGCGGCGGTCGATTGTTATTTGGGCGCGACGGAAGTGGTCGAAGGCGACCCGCTCAACAGTGTGTATCCCGGTGAATTTAATTATGGCGGGGGCCATGTAATTCAAGACCTGGTGTCCGGCAATGCCGTGAAACTGAGAGCCGAAGGGTATGCCACCGATTGCTACCCGTCGCGTAAATTTGAAAAGAATATTACCATCAACGATTTAAGGGACGCCGTTCTATTCAATCCGCGTAATGCCTATCAGAACTATAATTGTGCCGTGAATCTGTCGGATACGACGATTTATACCTATATGGGGATGTTGCGTCCGCGAATGGCCAACGCAGCTTACGCTACTTCCGGCCAGTTGAGTCCTTTGTTTAATGACCCTTACTACCGCACGATCGGTATCGGCACACGGATATTTTTAGGCGGAGCTCAGGGGTTTGTGGCCTGGCCCGGCACGCAGCATAATCCCAATGCAGTCAGGGGCGCTAATGGCGTGCCCAAAGAAGGCGCAGGCACAATCGCCGTCATTGGTAATTTAAAGGAGATGAGTCCCGAATGGCTGACCGGCGCCAGTATTTTAGGTTACGGCGTTTCGTTGTTTGTCGGTATCGGCATCCCCATTCCTATCCTGGATGAAGATATGGCGCGTTTCACGGCGGTGAAAGACGCGGATATTTATGCTCAAGTGTATGATTACAGCATGGACTACCCTAAAGGCAATCCCAGGCCCATAGCGGAAGTCAGTTATCAGGATCTCAGGAGCGGTTCAATTATCATCGACAATAAAAAAGTCATTACTGCCCCTCTGTCCAGTTATTATAAGGCCAATCAAATTGCCAATATCCTGAAAGACTGGATCGAAAGTGGCAAATTCCTGCTCGGCGAACCGCAACAGTGCTTGCCTTCTGTTAATATTTAATTT
>CAYGNV010000110.1:3152-7881 GCA_964351355.1 uncultured Smithella sp. | reverse complement strand
ACCTCGCAGGACTTATATGTGTTGACCGACTGGGTCTTGAAGCTCCAGCCCCTTACTGTTTTGTCTGTACGGGATATCGTCAGCGAAGCGGATTCTTTTTCGGCGTCAATTTCGTTATAAATAGAAATTTTGCCGTCAACTATTTTGATGGCCAGTCCGGACCTGTGTGTTAGTCGCGTAAGAAATTGCAGATTGGATTCCTGAGTCTGATCGATACGTCCGAATTCAGGGTTCTCCGCTGCAGTGTAATTAAGCAAGAGACCGGATTTATCCGCAATGTCCTGGGCAATGTTTTTAAGCTGCATTTTTTCCCATGTCTTTGTGACGCTTTCTCGGCGACCGGCATAAGTGACCGGTGATGACACGCCTTTAATGCTGACTGTTCCCTGGGAAGCTTCTATCTCATCGATCTCGAATATCCCGCATTTTAAAACGTTGGTGTCTCCCGAACTCTTCCAGTCTTTTACTCTGATCGATGCTTCCATAACAGAATTTCGCTTAGGAAACCAGTCCCCGATAAATTTAGCCTGCGTATCTTCCAGCTCCACCGTGATCGAATCAGCTTCACCGCTGCGATTGTCGTTATAGGTAAACGATATAATATAAGGGGCGATATCATTAGTGATATCAACCCCTCCAATTGATAGATTCAGTTCAACCCGTCTGGCCAGCATTTTATCGCCTCCACGGAGGCAGAGTTACTGCAGTCTTATCCTCAACATCAGGAACAGTGATTTCAATGTTAGCCGGGAAAACTGCAACCTCTACATAAAGTGGATTGGCATCGATGAGATCTGACATAAACGCCTGGTCAGCGCCCTTCCCCCATATCCGATAAGCAACTGAATCCCAAGTGTCGCCGCTGCGCGTCATGATTATCATGCCAGGCTCACCCTTTGGTTTTCATTTTGGTACTTTTTCAAATATTCTTTGAACTCCGAGAAGCTGAGCTTTGCTGTTTTTCTCATTACGCTTTCATCGGCATTCCCGTTGATCACGTATGTCGGAGAGAAGGTGGCAGTTATTCCGGTACCCTGAGCAGTCAGACCTGCGCTTGATAGTATTGAACCGGCTCTCATTCTGTCCTGCAGAGGAACAAGTGCTTCGGGTTTATCTCCTATGATCGCCACCTCGGGGCTTCTGAAAATACCGCCGCGGCCATGTTTGGGAAGTCTGCCTCGGGTTTTTTCAACGACGCGGCCCTTGCCTGCAATAGCTGTGGCTGTCGGGGCCGCTCCGCCGGCGTCAAGTCCGAGAAGCTTTTTCCCCCACTCGAACGCTTTTTTAAACATCTCGTAAAGGGCAGTAACTGTTTTTAGTACTATTCCTATTGATCCCTTTATTATAGCCGCCAGCGTCGGGCATTGTTTTTCGAATGATTTCCACAACCCTTTGATTTTATCCCAGTTTTTGTAAATCAAATACCCGGCAGCTACAACTGCGGCTATAGCGATAAGCCACCATCCCATCGCCGCAGACATGCCCAAAACAGCCGTTTTTGCACCCATAATTCCTTTGCCGAGTAGGACTATCATCTTTGCTCCCGGCCCGGTTACTACTCCAACGCCCTGAATTGCAAGCCTGATTTTCTGCATCCAGTTCCAGAAGATAAGCAGGTTAGTTATCCCGCCGCTAAACATTCCGAAGAAGTACGCAACTCCGGAATATAAAAGTTTGGTGGCAACAGCTCCGGCGAGGATCGTGCCGAAGAACTTCATGAGTCCCGGGTGTTTTTCCGCGAATATGCCGAACTTAACAGCTGTAGACGATAACCATCCTCCCACACGCTCAATTGCCGGGCCAAATGCCCCGCCCATGGCCTGCGCCGCCAGAGTAAGAGATCCCTTCATCGCTTCGATCCGTGCTGTGTTGGTCTTAAGATAATTCTCAATATTTTTATCTATGATTCCTTTTGAGCTGTTTCTTACGTCATCGTAGGCTGTTGACAAACCATCCAGATCTTTTAACAGTGGTGCCAGGGCGCGAACTCCTTCGTCTCCGCCGAGTTCACTCAAGAATCTAAATGCGGTAGCGTTGTCCATTCCCTGCATGTCTTTTTTTATATTCCTTAATGTGCCTATTACGTCCATGGTCCCATCTGCCATATAAGCTAACTGTGGAGCGTAATCTTTGGTTCCCTTGATTACCTGACGCATCATGGCAGAAAATGCTGTGCCGGCCTGTCCGCCCCTCAACCCAGCATCGTTGAGTTTACCTAATATCGTAAATGATTGTTCTAAATTTGCATTTGCATTCATGATCGGTGCGGCGGCATATCTGAAAGATTCTCCGATCTGGCTAAAATCCCTGATTTGAAATTTAAATTGGGTTTTGGTGAAAAGCTCGCCTATTCTGGTCAGCTTCTGTTCCATGTTGCCCTGAATTTGCTTCCCCAAATTATTATAGGTAGTCGCAATAATCTCGCCGACTTCATTCGTGGATCCCTTTGTTATTTTAGCCACCGAGGCTACAACAGGAGCGGCGGCGCTTGCAAGAGCTGCCGTGAACCCGGCAGAATTAAGTGCATACTGGATATCCATTGCCTCGTTATATCCGGCGATACCGGACCGCGCGATGCTTCTTGCCACGTCATACGACTTTTGCATTGCTGCCCTTTGGTCTTTAGCGTTTAAAACCGTTGACAGATAGAAACCGGACATCTCGCCTTCCAGCATTGCATTTATAGGACCTCTGGCAGCGTATGCCAGCGCCATAGCGTCCACCATCCCGGCCCTTGCGTTCGCCATGGAGCTGCGTTGCTGCTGCCGTCTTCTCTCTAAGGCCGCACCGCGTTCCTGTACCTTGTTCAGCTTCTCGGCGCTGATCCTTAATTTATCCTGTTCTGCCCTCATCCGCTCAAGTGGGCCATACGAGGCGCGAACATCGTTAACGTAACGCTTATTGCTTTCAGTTAAAGTCTTGACCTTTTTTTCAAGCTCGCTGACTTTGATCTGAGCCGCAGCACGTTTTTGGGATAATTTCTCCTGCTGGGCTGCACTTTTCCCGGATGCGTTCTGTAGTGCCTCTTCGGCTGCCTTTAATTTATTTTTAGCATCAGCCAGCTTATCGATCTGTACTCTTAACGCAGCCTGATTTTTATCTGCCTTCGCAAGCGCGTCAAGTTTTTTCTGCGCGTCGTTGGCAGCCTTGCCGAATAATGCGAGCGCCCTGTTGGATTTACCGACGCTCTGCAGCATCGAGTTGGATACGGCTCCGGCAATTATCAGCTGCGCTTCTAATTTATTAGCCACAATGACGCCCCCTTTCAATAATTTAAATAAAGCCGCGCCGCCCAAATGGGCGGCAGTTTACTTCTTAGATGTCTCTTTTTTGATTTTTGTGCTTACGCTTTCGGTCCATATTCCTAGGTCGTACAGCGGAAGATCCAGCCAAAAAGGAATTGGCGTATGCGTTTTACTGTCAAGCGCCAATATAATTTCTCTCACGATCTCGGCCGGGTTGCCACTGTCGCCTATATTCCTAACAAAAAATCCTGGGCTGTCCCCACTACGGCAACAAAATCCTTAGCCGGGAGGTTAACAATCATGTCGCTGATGACCCCGGCGGCCTTGGCGGCCAAAACAGCCTGGTATGTTTTATCTATATCCATTACCGGGCGGCCGGCCAGAACAGATGCCTCCCGTTCTGCGCTCATGAGATCGCGGCCTGTAAGTTTGTCGTAGTCTACCGACAGTTCTGCATATTTTTTCCCCTCAAACTCAACCTCTTTAGAGAGCTTAATTGTTATCATGAGCTCATCCCTTCCGCAGCTCTCGCGTCAGCAAGATAGTCCGTGCCTTCTACACGACAGATATAGTTGAGTTTGTCGATGTATATAACCTCGTTGCTGTTGATCCATACGCCCAGCGCAAGAACCTCCAGTTCTATATCGTTGTCCATCGTTGATCCGGGCTCCAGCTTGCCAAGCGGGACGGTCTTAGGTTTCCCTTTAATCCAGACCTTCAGCGGCGTCACGACATGTTTCCCTTCCGCAGAATCGTATGTATCAAGGGATCCACGGAAGTCGATCTCATGGGCGATAGGTGCCAGAAGCGCGATCCCTTCAGTCGTTACAGTGCGGAACTGTATCTTAGCCTGCATTGACTGGAAGTGCCCCGGAACCACTGAATCTATTTCGCCGGAGATCCCGGATCCCTTAATGCTTGTCGTCATCGACTGCATGGACGGCAGATCCACGTTGGCTATCCCCATGTACTGGGTCCCGTTTTTATACGCACGGAAGTTGATCAGCTTCTCTGGTATTTGCATAACCATCTACATCACCTCATTCCGCGGATCCGAACAGTGATGTGAAATAGTCCGGATCAAGCTCAAAGTCGTTGGAGATCTCTTCTGCCGGCGGCGGTGGAGTCAGGTATGTCTTAAACTTGATCTTGCCGTCAAGAAGATTTGAGACCGGGTTGTCAACTTTCCTGAACTCAATGCGCCCTCCGAGGATAGCCTCCTGCGCAGTCAGACCGTTCAGTCTGTCGTTGAAAGAATCCACAATGCTCTCAACCAGGCGCCGTGTAATGGGGCCATCGACCTTCTGCCAGAAGCTGAGGATAAACTGAGCCTCTACCCAGTTAAACATCATGCGTATCGGCAGAAAGACATCCTTAGTATCGGTGGATGCCGGGTAACATGCATTCCTGTTGCCCCATGCACGCCAGCCGCCTATCCAGTTAAGGGCCGTTGTTATGCCGTTCTCGTTCAGATAATTGGCTTT
>CAYGNV010000110.1:0-3052 GCA_964351355.1 uncultured Smithella sp. | reverse complement strand
ATGTCCACTATCGCGACAGCCTTGAACAGCCCGTTTATCCCCCAGGCTTTGGCCGCCATGACTGCAGCGACTTCTGAATCCTCGCTCCATCCGGTGGCCACGATCAGCCCCGGAACTTTACGAGTGAGCGGGAATACTTTTTCAATCACCTCAAGCCCTTCTTCGTTGCCGGTCAGGGCGTCAATGCCTCCAATTACGTCGTCCTTGTCTACTTTCGACGGATCCGCGTAATCATACGTTATGGAGAGCACATCTGTTTCTGTGGCGATTGTTCCAGTGCTCACGCGTGTGATCACTGCCTTATATTCACTGTCATACGCGACCGTGTAATCTCTTCCCAGTTCATATGTTGTCTCGGCAGTGGAATCTTTCACAACGATGCTGGATAAAAGGACATCAGGGACAGACAGCTTTCCTGATCCGGCGACCAGCGTGAGCGCTTCCGGTTCTGCAGCTGCGGTCTTATGTACTGCGGGATCGAAAACGTTGACGAAGACGCATGGTGACATTGCAAAAAGCGCGAATTGCGCATACACGTTTTCGCAAAGGCTCCATTTAGACCAGTCCTGGTCATATCCCAGAGCAAGCACCGCGTCATCGTATCCGTTGGCCATAATTGGATAATTGACCTTTTTAGTTACGGCCTCGGTCCTGTGAACGGGTGCCGTCCCAAAATATACCGGCATTGCCGCCTCGCATGGCGCAGGCGGGATTATGCTGGTAGGAGACTCGCTATTTCTTACTCCATGAAAAAACATCCTTACTCACCTCCCCTATAATATTTAAGTGCTGCCTGATACGCCTGTTCAATGGGTGTTCCCCTGCTTATTACCAATTTCTTCGCGTCTGCCAGTTCTGCGGGAGATGCCATCAGGGTAAATACAGCAGGACAGTTTCTGCAGATTGCCTTAATTTCCGGCGGCAATCCTCCTCGAAAACCCATGTTATGCCTGAGCCCCTTTTTTAACATATCAGGGCCAATGTATATCCTGATGCCCGCGAAGTTAAAACTGCGTTCGTTCGTCGTCTGTTCCGTCTGGGCTGTCGGCCGGGTGCCTCCAGTTTTTTGTTTCGCTGTTCCCGTAGGCTGAGCCATAGTTATCAATTTCCTCCTCTTCCGTAAATTCTTCTGTATTCTGGCGTTCTTCGTACTGCACCAGCAGATCGCCAAAATAATAAGGATAGGCCTGAGTCTCGAATGGTCCGCCGGAGATCTTACCTGTCAGCCGCCAACGACCTCCTATCGACCTAACACGCAGTAACGCGGATCTCAAGCGTTTTAAAACATTTAACAGATCGTGATATCCGGGACTGACAGAATCATCATTACTCTCTTCAATGCAGTACACTCCTACAAAAATACGGATATACAGCGTTGAATGAGGGTTATTCAGCGGATCCTCGAACGACACTAAACGAAATAGCAACAGCGGAAAATCACTCGCCCTGGGCTTTTCGTTTTCGCCTGGGATCTCGCCTATAAATGATTTAAATGGCGGCAGCTTCCCTCTGTCTTTTGATTCCAGGGAAATTTCAGACAGGGCAGCCGGGCAATATTTAGAGAGTTCGGTCAATAGTTCCAGCATCCCTATCCCTCCATAGACAGCCGGCGCTCCATACCTTTCATGAAGACGGCTTCAAGCTGAGCCAGGGTAACTTCTGCCACCCTGTCAATAACATTTTCATTTTCGAGCATCTGCGGCGTTGATACTGTTGCGAATATTTCAAAGTCTTTTCCGCGCTTGCTGGAATCAGCACGCTTAAACAAATGGACATTGTTGTTTTTGCCGGACAGCCAGAAATAATTACTGGACAACTGGGATGTCTTCCCGGTTATTATTTCCGCAGAATACCCGGACCGCGATGTCCAGCCGGGATTAGGATTCACGTTTTTAGGATAGACATTAAAATTGCCTGCCCCGCGCGGACGGCCCCTTGACTTTAGTATTGCCTGCAAGCTCGACCCGGACGCCTTTATTCCAATAAGCTCCTTGGCAATAGCTTCCATTTTGACCGTATAGACCCTGGTGATCTGTATCAGGGCTTCCCGGTGCGCTGCGTCTTCCGCCTTGTTGACGGCCTTTCTTAATTCCTTTTCGGCCTCCTTCGGCATTGCCCTGATCAGCTGCTCAATACGATCAAGATTTTTAATTTCAACCGAAATAACCATTAGGAATCCACCGCCTCAAGCAGGATCATGATCATGCCTGAATCGTCATTGACCTCTCTTACGGTCCAGCGTTCCGGATCATGGCCTTCGCGCCCCATCGTGACACGTTTGCCCTGTACCGGCAGGGTCTCCGGAGTTGACATGTAAACATAGACAGAGCGCCCAAATACTCCCTCAGGGCGCTCTGATCTGTTCATTCTGCCTACTATTGGCTGGCCGATTACTTCTTCGACTGTAGCTACAATAGTCTCTCCTTCGTAGGATATCTCCTCTGCCGTCTCAGACTGGTTGAGGAAGACAGTATTAATGTCATTATTGATCAACTCTTTCAGCGTCATAACACTGTCCTCCTTTAATTATTATCCAGCAGTCGGTACAGGAATAACTTCCCACTCCGTAGCGGCCGCATCAAGGGCCACCGCACCTGTACCTTCGTCATGGGTGTGTTCCAGGATCTGGGTGAGATCGACGACCTGATTGGTCACCTCGGTTATCTCTTCGGTGACGCTGATGATCGCGCTTCTGCCCAGCATAACCTTAGCCTTGGCTGCGGTTGTGCCTTTTGCTTCAACAACGATCCCGAAGAACACGTTGTTTGTTGAGGTCTTCGTGACATAACCGTTATCGGCATTCCAGAAGACCACATCTCCCACAGCAAATGAGGCATTGGTAACCGCTTTGACTTCCCACACTCCCTCAAGGACAACGGCCCCCGTTGCCCCCTTAGGAATGTTTGTCTCCGCGATCCCGCACATGCTGACCAGTCCGACAACATCTCCTACTGTGATATCAGCAGCTGCGTCTGACGGGTTCGTATAATTGATAATTCTTCCGGCCTGTACCGGCATTGCCTGTCTGCTCATAATATTCCCTCCCTAACCG
>CAYGNV010000109.1:0-7894 GCA_964351355.1 uncultured Smithella sp. | reverse complement strand
GCCGCGCGAATCGCCCCTTTGGCGAAATTATCCCTGCTTTGCGCGCGATGGATGAATTCCAGTCTTTCTCCAATACCTCCGAAAATTACCGTATGCTCGCCCACAATGTCACCGGCTCGGATGGTCTGGATGCCGATTTCCGTTTTTGTGCGTTCTCCGATCAACCCCCGGCGCGTATAAATCGCTTCTTTGTTAAGATCGCGTCCCAGTTTTCCGGCAATTACCTGAGCCATCTGCATCGCTGTGCCGCTGGGCGCATCCTTTTTCAAATGGTGATGGGCTTCGATGATTTCGACATCATAGTCGTCATGGAGGATGCCAGAACAATACTCCAATACTTTTAACATCACATTGACGCCGACACTCATATTCGGCGATAATACGCAACGTGTTTTTTCGGCAAGCCGGCTGACGATTTTCATTTCCTCAGATGTGAATCCTGTGGAACCGATTACAATGCTGCGATCTTTCTCGTTGGCAATTTTCAGATACTGCAGCGAAGCCTCATGATTGGTAAAGTCGATCACCACATCCGCCTGATCAATGCAATCGGCCAGTTTATCACTGACCAGCACACCGGTTCGACCCAGTCCCAGAGAATGACCGATGTCTCTTCCGATAATCGGGTGCCCCGTGACCTCAATGGCCCCGACAACCCGGATATCTTCCATTGCTGAAATGAGGTTGATAATTCTTCCCCCCATTTTTCCACCTGCTCCCGTGACAAGCGCCTTAACCATAACACTCACTCCTTAGATCTTAACTGTTTTGGCCTGATCAGGAGATCAAACCGTAATTCTCCATAATCTTTTTGAGTTTATCATAATTCACCGACGCCATTTTACACAATGGCAGCCGGTATTCATATTCAATTTTTCCCATCAGCGCCAAAGCCGCTTTCACAGGAATCGGGTTCGTTTCCACAAAAAGAACGTCAAATAAAGGACTCATTTTCTGATGCAGCGCCCGCGCATCGGCCAGATGTCCTTCATCAAATGCATCGACCAGGGCGGCCATATCAGCGGGAACAACATTGGCTGCAACGGAAATGATCCCCTTCCCGCCAATAGCCATCAGCGGAAGCGTGAAGCCGTCATCGCCGGATAAAACGTCAAAATCCGGACCGCACAGATCCAGCACGTCGTTCATCTGCTTGAGCGAACCAGACGCCTCCTTGACACCGACAATATTACTGATTTTTGCCAGGCGGGCCAGCAATTCCGGCGACATGTTTACGCCGGTTCTTCCGGGAACATTATAGGGAATAATCGGAAGTGGAACATTTTGCGCGATCAGTTGAAAATGCAGATAGAGCCCTTCCTGCGTCGGTTTGTTATAATAAGGACAGGCCATCAGCGCGCCGTCCGCTCCCGCTTCATAAGCGTGTTTCGTCAGACGCAGCGCTTCCGCGGTGCTGTTCGATCCCGTTCCGGCAATCACCGGCACTCTTTTTTTGGCCGCGTCTATTGTAATTTCAATCACCCGGTCATGCTCGTCATGGGTCAGGGTCGGTGATTCGCCTGTTGTCCCGCAGGGAACCAAGCCATCGATGCCGCTCTCGATCTGAAATTCAATCAATTCTCGCAGGGCTTTTTCATCCACCTGACCATTTTTAAAAGGCGTCACCAAAGCGGTAATGGCTCCTCTAAACATAAAAAATGCCTCCTGGATATTTATTTAAAATCTATTTCTACGGTTTGAGATTCCCGGCAGACGCCGGCCTCGTCGCACAGCTTTAATCGATAACTGTAAATTTTCCCTTTTTCTACAGATGCGTCACTTAACCGGTAATCCTGATGATCTTTCTTGACAGAAAATTGAGCAATCTTTTCGAAAACGCGGGGGCAATCCCTGCAAATATTTCCCGTGCTCCCCAGGATACTTTTTTCGATGGTAATATAGCTGATCTTTCCGGTCGCATCTTGAAGCTGCCATGTAAGCATAACAGCATTTTCAGCGGCAGAGGCTGTCAATTTCTGTCTTTCCTGACTTTGCGAAACGACAGTCATCGAAGGGACAGGGTTCCCCTTCAGTCCGCAACCGGCCACCAGAAAAATCAAAACCAGTCCGAAAAGTATCTTACTTTTTGTTGAGAATTTTTTCAAATTCACGAATCCTTTCTTTCACGGCTGTTGTCGCCGTACCGCCCCGATGCTTGCGTGCATTTACGGAATTCTCGAGTTTTATCCTTGAATCGAGATCCGCTTTAAATCCTGCATAATATTTCTGATAATCATTGAGTTCCAGATCGGCGAACGTTTTTTTATTCCTTACCAAATTGGCAACGATGTTGCCGACAATTTCATGCGCCTGACGGAAAGGAACGCCTTTTTCCACCAGATATTCGGCCACGTCTGTCGCCGTGGAGAAACCACCGCTTGCTGCCTGGTACATTCGTGCGGCGTTAAATGTTGTATGAGCCAGCATTTCCGTAAAAATAGACAGACAATCCTTGATGGTATCCACTGCATCAAACAGCGGTTCCTTGTCCTCCTGCAGATCACGGTTGTAGGTCATGGGCAGCCCCTTAAGCAGCGTCAGAATCGCGAACAAATCGCCATAAACCCGCGCCGCCTTGCCACGGATTAATTCCGCGACATCCGGATTTTTCTTCTGGGGCATAATGCTGCTACCGGTGGTGAAGGCATCCGAAATGTCTGCGAAACCGAATTCATCAGACGACCACAAAACCAAATCTTCGCAAAAGCGGCTTAGATGCATCATAGAAAGCGAGGCCGCAAAAATAAATTCCGCAATATAGTCTCGGTCCGCCACCGTATCCATACTGTTTGCGCTCACAGAAGGAAAATTTAAAAGTTCAGCGGTTCGGCTGCGATCAATCGGCAAACCGGTCCCGGCTAAAGCCACGGCGCCTAGAGGCAAAACGTTGAGCCGTTTTTTGCAGTCGCCAAGCCTCTGCTCATCGCGGGAGAACATTTCCGCGAACGCCAGAAAATAATGAGAGAGCAGCACCGGCTGGGCCTTTTGCATGTGCGTGTAGCCGGGCATGATGGTCAGAATCTCGCTTTTGGCCAGTTTGATCAACTGATTTTGCAGACCCCTGAGCAGTCGGACAATGCCGTCAATTTCCGCACGGAGAAAAAGCCGGACATCCAGGGCAATCTGATCGTTGCGGCTGCGCGCGGTGTGCAGTTTTCCGCCCGTGTCGCCTGTGCGCCGGATCAGTTCTTTTTCAATGGCCATGTGAATATCTTCATCAGCCGGATCAAAGACAAAAGCACATTTCTCGATATCGATCAGAATGCTTTTGAGACCACGGGTAATCGCCGCCGCTTCCTTTCGGGAAATAATTCCCGAATCGGCCAGCATCGTCGCGTGGGCGATAGATCCTTCTATGTCGTAGCGATAAAGCCTTGAATCGTAATGCAGAGAAGAGGTAAATTTCTCCACACTTTTGGCCGTGGCTTCTTCAAAACGTCCCGCCCATGGTTTTTTGCTCTCTGCCATGAAGTTGCTCTCCGTAAAACTAGGGTTTGTTTTTCAAAATATTCTGAATCCGCAGACGCAGACCATTGAGACGGATAAATCCGGTTGCGTCTTTCTGGTTATAGACCTGATCTTTTTCGAACGTCGCAAAAGCTTCGCTATAGAGCGAGTTTGGCGATTTACGCCCGACGACAATACAATTGCCCTTATAGAGTTTCATCCTCGCTGTGCCGGTGACATTTATCTGAGTCGCGTCAATATAGGTCTGGAGCGCTTTCATCTCCGGCGAATACCAAAATCCATTATAGACCAGTTGGGCGTATTTTGGAATGAGTGAATCACGCATGATCATGACTTCGCGGTCCATCGTAATGGACTCCACCGCGCGATGCGCCGCCCATAAGACCGTTCCACCGGGGGTTTCATAAACACCGCGGGATTTCATGCCGACAAAACGGTTTTCCACCATATCCATCCGGCCAATGCCGTTATTGCCGGCAATGATATTAATGGTATCCATTAACTTTGCCGGCGACATTTTCCTGCCATTGATGGCGACGGGATTTCCTTTTTTGAAATCAATTTCCACATAGGTGGGTTTATCCGGCGCCGCTTCGGGAGACCTGGTCAGCACAAAAATATCTTCCGGCGGTTCAGCCCACGTGTCTTCCAGAATGCCGCCTTCATGCGAGATATGCAGTAGATTGCGGTCGGAACTGTAGGGTTTGGCTTTGGTTATCGTAATAGGAATTTTATATTTCCTGGCGTAATCCATCATGGATTCCCTGGAATTGAATTTCCAATGTTCGTCCCGCCACGCGGCGATAATGTTGATGGACGGATTTAAGGCAATGTAAGTCATCTCAAAGCGCACCTGATCGTTGCCTTTGCCGGTGGCGCCATGGGAAACGGAGTCCGCGCCTTCCATCCGGGCGATTTCAATCTGTCGTTTGGCAATAAGCGGTCTGGCCAGTGACGTGCCCAACAGATACGTCCCTTCATAAATCGCGTTAGCGCGCAGCGCCGGAAAAACAAAATCACGGGCGAATTCTTCCTGCAAGTTGTCAATATATATTTTGCTGGCGCCGGTGTTAATGGCTTTTTCCTCCAGGCCTGATAATTCTTCTTTCTGCCCCACATCGGCGGCAAAACAGATCACTTCGCACTTATACGTTTCAATCAGCCATCGGACAATCACGGATGTGTCCAGTCCGCCGGAATATGCCAACACAACTTTTTTAATTTTATTTGCCACAATTCTGTCCTCCTAAATCAATATTTCTAAAACGGCCTTTTGCACATGCAGGCGATTTTCCGCTTCATCAATCACGACGGATTGAGGTCCGTCAATAACGTCAGCGGTTATTTCCTCGCCGCGGTGTGCGGGCAGACAATGCATGACGATGGCGTCTTTTTTCGCCACAGCCAAAAGCTTCCTGTTAATCTGATAATTTGTAAATATCTTTTTTCGCTCCTGAGACTCGGCCTCCTGTCCCATGCTCGTCCAAACATCCGTGTAGAGCACATCAGCGTCACGCACGGCATCGAAAGGATCGCGATACAGACGGACACGCTCTTTCCCGGCTTTTTTGCTTTCAGCCATAATCCTGCAGTCCGGATCGTAGCCTTCGGGACAGGCCAGCACGAGTTCGAATGGCAGGCAAGTCGCTGCTTCGATCCAGCTGTTGGCGATATTGTTACCGTCTCCGATATAGGCTATCTTGACGCCTTCATAAGATCCCTTTTTTTCCCTGATCGTAAACAAGTCCGCTAGAATCTGACAGGGATGGAGCAGATCCGTCAGGCCATTGATGACCGGAATGGACGCATATCTGGCCAATTCTTCAACGATTTCCTGAGCAAAGGTCCGAATCATAATCCCATTGAGATAGCACGACATCATCCTTGCTGAATCTGCGAGGGTTTCACCGCGGCCAATCTGTGTATCACGCGAATTTAAAAAAAGCGCGATGCCGCCTAATTGATACATACCGACTTCGAATGAAATTCTTGTGCGTGTGGAAGACTTGTCAAAAATCATGCCCAGCGCCTTGCCTTGAAGAGAGGCGTGTTCCCTGCCTTCCTTAAGCAATAATTTGAGCCGGGCGGCTCGAAGCCAAATTTCTTCAAAATCCGCCGGCCTCATTTCGGCAAAACTCAGCAAGTCTTTTTTCATTTCCCCTCCATGACTTCATCCAGTATGGACATTGCCTCATCGATATCGTTTTGCGTAATAATCAGCGGTGGAACAAAACGCAGCGTTTTGCCGCCGGTGCAGTTAATGAGCAATCCCCTTTCCTGACAGGCCTTGACAAGCTCCGCACCCTCAATGGTCAGTGTACAGGCCAGCATCAGTCCTTTTCCCCGAACGCCGGAAATAATGGCATGCTTTGCCTTCAAGGCTTGAAGTTTTTCCAGGAAATAGTCTCCCATCTTTTGACAATTCTCCGGGATTCCCTCATCCAGCATCGTTTTCAATGTAGCGTTGGCCGCCGCCATGGCCAGCAGGTTGCCTCCGAACGTAGAAGCGTGATTGCCCGGATTGAAAGCTTGGGCAATTTCATCGGTCGCCAACATTGCGCCGACCGGAAATCCGTTACCCAGAGCTTTAGCCAGTGTCATGATATCGGGCTTGATGCCGGAATATTCATAGGCAAATAATTTACCGGTTCGCCCGATGCCGGTTTGCACCTCGTCGAGAATCATTAAAATTTTATGCCTGTCGCAAATATCCCTGACTTGTGCCAGATAACGCTCATCGGGAATAATCACCCCGCCCTCTCCCTGAATCGGTTCCAGCATGATGCCACAGGTCTTGGGCGTGATGGTTGCCTCCAGCGCCGCCGCATCGTTAAAAGGCGCGTAAATAAAACCGTCCAGAAGCGGCGTAAACCCGAATTGAAATTTCTCCTGCCCCGTAGCGGTAATGGTCGCCATGGTTCGGCCGTGAAAGGAATCTTTCATGGTGATGAGTTCATGTTTACCCGCGCCCATATTTTCATGGGCGTATTTTCGCGCCAGTTTGATGGCCGCCTCATTGGCTTCCGCGCCGCTGTTGCAGAAAAAGGCTTTGTCGGCAAATGAATGTTTCACAAGAAGTGCGGCCACATCAGCCTGCAGTTGTGTGTAATACAGGTTGGAAACATGCATCAGATTTTTCACTTGTTTCTTGATCGCTTTCACCACATTCGGATGGGAATGCCCCAAATTGCACACGGCGATGCCCGCGACAAAATCGAGATATTCTTTGCCGCTCGCGTCCCAAAGCCTGGCGCCCTTACCCTTCACCAGCGCAATCGGCACCCGCCTATAGGTATTCATGATATTCTGATCAGCCAGAGCCATGATTTTTTTTTCTTTCATCAGCCTATTCTTCCTTCCGGTTACAAAACAATTTCAGTTCCAATCCCTTTATCCGTAAACACTTCCAGCAGGATCGCGTGTTTCAGTCGGCCGTCAATAATATGCGCCTTTTTCACACCGCCACGCAGCGCCTTGAGGCAACATTTCACTTTGGGAAACATGCCGCCTTCCACCGTTCCATCGTCAATCAGACTCAGGGCATCCTGATTCGTCATGGTATGAATCAGATTTTTATTGGCATCGAGCACACCGGGAACATCCGTCAGCAAGAGCAGCTTTTCCGCTTTCAAAGCGGCAGCCACTTCACCTGCCACAATATCGGCATTGATGTTATATGTTTCACCGTGTTCGCCAATCCCTGTTGGTGCGATAACGGGGATGAAATTGTTCTGTCCTAATGTCACGATTAATTCGGTATTGATCGCTTTGACTTTGCCGACCAGTCCGATATCGATAATTTCCGAGGGGGTGTTCTTTGCTTTTTCATCATTTAAATAATATTTTTCCGCCTCAATCAGATTGCCGTCCTTGCCGCTCAAGCCAACGGCTTTCCCGCCATGCCGGTTGATTAAACCGACAATTTCCTTGTTGACCATCCCCACCAGCACCATTTCCACGATGTTCATGGTTTCCTCATCGGTCACCCGCATCCCTTGAATGAACTTGGATTCCTTGCCCAGTTTTTTCAGTAAGCTGCCGATCTGCGGTCCGCCGCCGTGCACGACCACCGGATTCATGCCGATGTATTTCATCATGACGATATCAAGGGCGAATTTATCTTTCAAATCCTGATCAACCATGGCGTGTCCGCCGTATTTGATGACAATGGTTTTGTTGTAAAACCGCCGGATGTAGGGCAGAGTTTCCAATAAAATATCCGCCCGTTCCATTGAACTTTGAATATGCTCCATTTTTGTTCTCCGTCTTATAGAATATATCTGCTCAAATCTTCGTCCTCAACGATGTTGTCGAGTTTTTCTTCCACATATTTTGCGTCAATGACTATTTTCTTTTCCGTCAGGTCCGGCGCATCGAAGGAGATATCCTCCAGCAGTGTTTCCATGATGGTGTATAGCCTGCGCGC
>CAYGNV010000108.1:0-7902 GCA_964351355.1 uncultured Smithella sp. | reverse complement strand
GTTAACTATTAAACTTTCTCTTCAGCCCGTCCTGGCCAGATCCAGCTTGCCCTGCCATTTTGCGATCAGCGCTTCTTTTAAGATCGCGTGTTCCGGTTTTTCCAGAAGCGGATCGCGGGCGGCCAGCGCGAAGGCATCTACCTTGGCATCGTTAAGAATACGGGCGTCGCGGATGATGCTGGCAATGCGAAAGTCCGGCAGGCCGGATTGTCGAGTGCCCAGAAAATCGCCGGGGCCGCGAATGGCTAGATCTTCTTCCGCCAGAAGGAAACCGTCTGTGGTTTTTTCCATGACCTTCAATCTTTTACGGGCATCCGCAGACACTTTATAATCGGCAAGGAGAATACAGCTCGACAGAATATCGCGCCGGCCAACTCGGCCACGCAGTTGATGCAATTGCGACAGGCCGAAACGCTCCGCATGTTCAATGACCATCAATGATGCGCGCGGCACATCGATGCCGACTTCGATGACCGTTGTGGCAACCAAAATGGAAATATTATTGTCCAGAAATTCCCGCATGACCGCGTCTTTTTCTTTATCCTTCATCTTGCCGTGAATCAGTCCTACCCGACAGTCCGGAAAAATATCTTTTTGCAGATGCCCTGCCATTTTTGTTGCGTCTTTTAAATCCAGATTCTCTGATTGCTCCACCAGTGGATACACAATGAAAGCCTGATGGCCCTTTGCAAGCTCCTTGCGGATGGCTTCGTAAACTGCCTGCCTCTTGCTTTCGCCCATCAAAACTGTGCGCACCGGCTTTTTGCCCGGTGGCATTTCATCGATTACCGAAACATCCAGATCGCCGTAAACGGTCATGGCCAGCGTCCTCGGAATGGGTGTGGCTGTCATGACCAGGACGTCGGCATTGATTCCTTTATTGCGCAGGGTCGCCCGTTGCATCACGCCGAAACGGTGCTGCTCGTCGATGACAACAAAGCCCAGCTTTTTAAAGTCAACATCTTCCTGGATGAGAGCATGTGTGCCAAGAATGATGTTGGCGTCGCCAGATTTAATTTGCTCCAAAACGTCATTGCGGATGGCATTTGTCATGCTGCCGGTGAGTAAAACGACGTGAAGGCCGATGGGCTCTGCCCATGCGGACAGCGTTGCAAAGTGCTGTTTGGCCAGAATTTCTGTGGGCGCCATCAGCGCCGCCTGATAGCCGTTTTCGCAAACCGTAATCATGGCCGCCATCGCCACCAGGGTTTTGCCGCTGCCCACATCGCCCTGCAGCAGGCGGTTCATGGCATTGTCCGTTTTTAAATCCTGCCGAATTTCTGCAATCACCCTTGTTTGAGCGCCGGTTAACGTAAACGGCAGCGAGGCATAAAATTTCTCCAGCAGATGACCATCAACTGAAAACGAAATGCCTTTATCCAGAATACGGCCGGATCTTTTTACGGCCATCCCCAGTTGAAAAAAGAAAAACTCGTCATAGATAAGACGCCGGTGCGCCTCGGAACGGGCGTCTATTAAAGATTCCAGTTGTACATCGTTTCCGGGAAAATGAACGGTCAAAAGCGCCTCATGGATATTTTGCAGGTTTCGCTTGCGGCAGATTTCCATGGGGATCGGCGATGAAACATAGCGCGAATAATTTTCCAACGCGGAATACATGACTTTACGGATGTATTTCTGGTGCAGGCCTTCCGTTTCCGAATACACAGGCACGATACGTTTGAAGTTCAGCAGATTGTCTTCGTCCTCTTCGTCCAGAATTTCATAATCGGGATGAACCATAGATTTGCCGGCATACCCAGGGGTTACATTGCCTGTAAAAATGACACGGGTTCCTTTTTTAAAAGTACCCGTCAGGTAAGACATCTGGCCTTTAAACCATTTGGCGGTCAGATTGGCCGTATGATCGCTCACCGTCACTTCCAGTATTTTTCTTTTGCCGTAGTATCGAAACTCGGACAGCATGACGGTTGCCATGATGGTCTGGATTTTTCCGGTTTCCAGCTTGTTGATTTTCCGGATTTCCCGGCGGTCTTCATAGGTGCGGGGGAGAAAATAAAGCAGATCTTCTATGGTATTGATTTTTTTGGCTGCGAAACGCACAGCCATCTTCGGCCCAACACCTTTAAGAAACTGTACGGACGCGTTGAGTTTCTCTCCGGATAATCTCAGATCCGATATTCTTTCGGCGATTTGTTCTTCCTGATGCGGGGAAACAGGTTTGTGCGCGTCAAAGACATCAGCGGCGTTTTTGAGTCTTTCCAGGATTTGCGTCGCTTCTGAAATTTTTAATTTTTTAGCGGTTATATCCTGCGCGTCATAATCTGAAAAAATATGCAGCATATTGCCAAGGGCAGGCTCGAAACTGTTTTTTGCAACCGGTGGGATGGTGGAAATCTGCTGAGCAATTAAAGCAGTCAGCGATTTTCCTAAATCTTTAATGTGGGATAGATTTCTAAAGTCATCTTTTTTGGCAAAGTTCAGAGGCTGTTCGATTTTCTGCAGATTTTTTTTAAATGACTCCATTTAATTCTCCGAAACATTGACGGGTAAAGCAAATTATTTTCTGGAAATTATTGGTTTTTTTAACAAATAATTTCCTTTTGTGCAAGTCAATGATTGACACAAACGCTGATTTACGTTAGATCATCTCATCATTATCACTTGAAGAACCAATCTTAACTTATGGAGTTGTATGGCAACAGAATCTGTAAAATCTAAAGCATCGACTTATAAAGACGCCGGCGTTGATATTGATAGCGCCAATGCATTTGTAGAGCGCATTAAGCCCCTGATTAAAACAACAGCCCGCAAGGAAGTGATTTCCGGCATCGGCGGTTTCGGGGGATTGTTCCGTTTTGACGGGGCCAAAATGAAAAATCCGATCCTTGTCTCTTCAACCGACGGGGTGGGCACAAAACTAAAAATCGCGCACCTGATGGACAAGCACGACACCATCGGCATTGATTTGGTTGCCATGTCGGTCAATGACGTGATTGTTCAGGGGGCGGAACCTCTGTTCTTTCTGGATTATATATCCACAGGCAAAATCGAACTGGAAAAGAGTGTGCAGATTATCGATGGCATTGTTCAGGGCTGCAAGCAGGCCGGTTGCACGCTGCTGGGGGGAGAAACGGCGGAAATGCCGGGCTTCTATCAATCGGGCGAGTATGATCTGGCTGGATTTTGCGTAGGTGTCGTTGAACAAGATAAGCTTATCGACGGTTCCAACATCAGCATCAATGACCGGGTGATCGGTCTTGCTTCAAGCGGTCTGCACAGCAATGGTTTCTCACTGGCCCGCAAAGTGCTCCTGGAAAAAGGCAAGCTCTCTATACATGATTCCATACCGGAGCTGGAAAGAACAGTCGGCATGGAACTGCTTGAACCAACCCGGATTTACGTCAAATCACTTTTGAATATTTTTAAAAGTTTCAATATTAAAGGACTGGTTCATGTTACCGGCGGCGGTTTTTACGACAATATTCCGCGCATCATTCCCAATGTCTGCCGTTGCGTCATTACCAGCAATAGCTGGGAGATTCCGCCGATATTTTCCGTTATTCAGAATATCGGCCATGTGGAAGAAAAAGAGATGTTCCGGGTTTTCAACATGGGCATCGGCATGATGCTGCTTGCTTCAGAAAAGGAATCGCAGGAAATCCTCGACCGTCTGAAGGTGATGGGAGAAAAAGCGTACCTGCTCGGCGTGATTGAGAAAAAAGAAGAGAACCAGGCTTCAGTTTGTTTTACGGATATTTAACGGCAGGTCTATGGCTGAACTCTTAAAATTGGGCGTTTTGATTTCCGGCAGCGGCTCAAATCTTCAGTCCATCATCGATCATATTGAAAAGGGCGCTCTACCCGCTCAGATTAAAGTCGTCGTGAGCAACAGTCCGCAAGCGTATGGTCTGACGAGGGCAAAAAAGCACGGCATTCCCTGCGCGGTTTTAAACCATCAGGATTTTTCCAACCGTGACGATTTTGATCGCGAACTGATTCGCATTCTGCAAAATGCCGGTGTTGATTTAATCGTGCTGGCTGGATTTATGCGGATTCTCACCTCGTCTTTTTTACGCGCCTTTGACCAGAAAATTATCAATATTCACCCTGCCCTGTTGCCCGCTTTTCCCGGCACGCATGTGCAGCAACAGGCTTTGGATTACGGCGTTAAATTTTCCGGCTGCACGGTCCACTTCGTCGATGAGGGCGTGGATACCGGTCCCATTATTATTCAATCCGTTGTGCCGGTGCACATCGATGATACGGCGGAGACGCTGGCCGCCAGGATACTAAAGGAAGAACACAAAATTTATCCTCAGGCCATCCGTTATTTTGCGGAAGGTAGAATTATAAAAAATGGCCGCCATATAGAAATTAAGAATATCAAAAATCCTGATCATGCGGCGATTCATAATCCGCCCCTGGACGATTAACAGGCTTTTTATCGACCTGCTTTGGAGGAGAATATATTTCGTGTATGATCTGATTGTCATAGGTGATGATCTTTCTTCTCATGTCGCCGCTGCCTACGCAAGCCAAAATGGTCTCCATACGCTGCTCATTGCGGAGGGCGGATTGGGCGGGTTATATCTACTCGACGATTTTGTTTTCAATATCGACCCCACGCCGCTTACCGGCCTGGGACCGGAACAACTGGGTATTTCGACGCTGGCCGAACTGGGTATTGCGCCGCCCGAATCTGAATCACTGTCCATCAATCCCGCGTTTCAGGTTATTCTTCCCGACCACCGCATTGATTTCTACAATGACCTCAGCTCACTTACGGCTGAACTGGCCCGGGAATTTCCCGAATGGCGTGCAGACATCCTGGACTATTACAATATGGCGGTTGACGCTTCGTCCGTTTTTCACAACTGGGTGGCTGAACATCCGCAGATTCAGCCGCAAAATCTTAAAGAATATTTCTCCTACCTGAAAATACTTCCTTTTATTGTCCGATATAAATTTGGCGCCGTTAAATTTGATAAAATCCTATCGCAGGATGCGTCTTTGGAAAAAGCTTGGGAAGCACAGCAGGCGTTGCTTTCCTTCAATAATGATGATTTGTTTTCATTTGCTTCGGCTTTTCAGTATTGCGCGCCCCTGCGCGGCGTTTCTTATTTTCCGCAGGGGAAACAATTTTTATTCAACGCGCTCATCGAAAGAATTGAATCGAACAAAGGGTTATATCTGAACAACTATCAAATATCTGCGATAAGCAGAAATAAAATTATTGATCTGGAGATTCAAGCACAAGACGGCGCAACGTCCAAGGTGTCCGGCCAGAACCTCATCATCAGCACAAAATCAAACAGTCTGTCTTTTGTTCGGGGCAACAACAAGTATCTCAATATTTCAGATTGGTTTCGTCCGGCAAAATTCGCCTATTATCCTTTCACGATTTTTCTGGGTGTCGCCGAGAAATGCCTGCCCCAAGAGATCGCCCGGCATGTCGCCGTTGTTACGGATGTGGCAAAAGACATTTACGACAATAATCTGATTATTCTGGAAACAAGTCTGCCGGAAAAAGATAAGAGTCTCGCTCAGGCCAGGGCATCTCTTACAGCCACTGTTTACCTTCAGGGTAGTGAAGAAAACTGGACATGGGAAGCTCTCCAGCGTGAGGCTGATTCGATTTTAGAGAGACTTGACGCATTCCTTCCTTTTTTAAAGGATAACATTGAGCTATCCAGTATTGACAAATCAATTGATATTTCATTAGATTACCGTAAAGTTCTCAGTCCAAAATATAAAGTGCCGAACGCCTTTTTCACCTCTTTTGCCGCCAAAAGCAATAAAACGCGGTTTAAAAATATCTTCCTGACAGGCGCCTCTTTGCTGACGGATGCCGGTTTTGACGCGGAGATAATCTCCGGTAAAAACGCAGCGCTGCAAGTGATAAAGAAAAGGAAATAATTTTATGATACATGATTTTACAATTGCAAATCTAGGCGTCTGCCAAATTGATTCCCCGTTGAATATAAGTAGCTTCACGTCAGATGAGGACCGGATTTTATTTAACACCCGCCTTACCAATTATTCTGAAATACAAGATTCCCTGGGCCGGCCTCTTTCTGTGGAACCGGCCGGCGCACGGGAAAAGATTTTTTTTGATCCGGCGCAAACACAGGCGGCGATTGTCACATGCGGCGGGCTTTGCCCCGGCATCAACGATGTGATCCGTTCGTTGACGATGACGCTGTTTTACCGTTACAATGTGAAAAATATTATAGGAATAAGATACGGACTACGCGGACTCAATCCAGCCTATGGGGATCTACCCATTAATCTGACGCCGGACTTCGTCAAGGATATCATGCATATTGGAGGCAGTATCCTTTCGACATCCCGCGGACCTCAGGATATTTCGGTCATGGTGGATTATCTGGAGCAATTAAAAGTCAATATCCTTTTTTGCGTAGGCGGCGACGGCACCATGCGGGCGGCGGAAAAAATAACGGCGGAAATCACCGCCAGAGGCGCCAAAATATCCGTCATCGGTATTCCCAAAACCATCGACAACGATCTCAACCTGATTGAAAAATCATTCGGCTTTGACACGGCCATAGAAAAAACGGTGGAAGCTGCCCGCAGTGCGCATGTGGAAGCCAAAGGCGCGCTAAACGGCATCGGCCTGGTTAAAATCATGGGACGCCTGTCCGGCTATATTACGGCAACCGCCGCCTTGGCTCAGGGCGACGCAAACTTTGTTCTGATTCCCGAAGTGCCGTTTGAACTGGATGGCGAAAATGGATTCTTAAAAGCACTTACGGATAGAATTCAAGCGCGGGGACACGCGGTCATTTTGATCGCGGAAGGCGCTGGGCAGGCACTGATGATAAAAGATTCCACTGAACGAAAAACCGATGCATCAGGCAACATCCGCCTTCATGACATCGGCCTGTTTCTCAAAACCGTTGTCGAACAGCATTTTCGAAAGATCAATCTGGAAATCAATTTAAAATATATTGAGCCCAGCTATCTGATTCGTTCGGTTCCAGCCAACGCCGCTGACAGTATTTATTGCAGTTCTCTGGGACAATACTCCGTGCATGCGGCCATGGCGGGAAAAACAGGCCTTTTGATAGCGCTTAGAAATAATGAGTATGTTCACCTGCCACTCGCCGCCGCAATTTCCGGACGACAGATCGATCCCAAAGGCAACCTCTGGCTGAGAGTCCTGGAAACAACAGGACAACCGAAACAGATGAAAGAATAAAGGGAAAAAGAGAGCTACAGGTGTTTGCTACAGTCTGTCCGCTCCGTTCATTCACCAAAGATTCTTTTACACAATGGCCGAGAATTTGGTGAGGGTGAGTGTTTCGGCAATATTGTGAACCTGCGAGACCATGCCGTCCATGTTGACGAGAATATCGATATAGGCCATCGAGGCCTCGCCGCGGCAGGTACCATCCTGAAGCCGCTGGAAGTGGCCGATTTTCGCCGAGCGGATACGCTCTTTGATCTCTTTCTTCTTAACCGTGGCGGTGGCGAGGAACGCCTTCACGTCGATCTGTTTGCCGCTCAAAGGGACGATGGTCGCCTCGTAGAAACTATCAATTTCGTTAAAGATATCGCGCAGAGAGGCGCTGGCCACTTCGGACAGGACAAGATTCTGATCATTTATCTTGAGATAGTCCCGCGTCGTGTTATTGACATAGTCGGCATATTTCTCAAGGTTGTGCGCGCAGGTGATGTAGTTTCCCACCTTCGCTGCATCCTCACGAGAAAGAGATCGCTGTGAGAGCGACAACAGGAACTCGGTAATCGCCTTGCGGTATTCGTCGATAAGTTCTTCGTTCTTTTCTATCTTTTTGGCCGCCGGCTCCGCTTCGCGCTTGCCACTGATGATATCGCGGATACGCAGGGAGTTCTTTTTTACCCGTTTGGCCATCGAATAGAGTTCCTTTTCCGATTCGAGAATGCCCAGCGCGGGTG
>CAYGNV010000107.1:0-7933 GCA_964351355.1 uncultured Smithella sp. | reverse complement strand
CGCCGGCCAAGAATCCAATTCGAAAAATCAAGGAAGCCATCCTGACCTGGCGTATGGAGCGACAACTGAGCAAAAGAAGAATTATCGAACTGTATTTGAATGTTGCCGAATGGGGGGATGGACTATTCGGCATTGGGACAGCCGCTCGTAAATATTACGGCAAGTCTGCCCGGGATCTCAGTGCACGCGAAGCAGCGGAGCTTGCTGCCGCCCTGCCCAATCCGCGGCGTTTTCGTCCTGACGGCAATTCCCGATATGCGGCTAACAATGCGGAAAGAATCTATCAAATCATGGTCCGCCGCGGCATTGTCATTGAAGAGTATGATGATGTTATTGAAGAAAAAGATAAAGAAAACGAAAAGACGGAGATGCCCGTGAAAATCCCCTGAATGATTCGTTCGGGGGCAACACAATGTCCGAAAGCTTCTGAATGAAAAGGTATTCATGCCGATTGAATTGCAGTCGCATTTTAAGCAAACAGGCGAATTCAGGCGGCAAGCCGTAACAATTAATTATAACACAGGCAGTTCAACTTGTTTTATTTTTTCACTTTAGCGAGGATTTCGGCAATGCCCAGCACTTCCAGCCGGTCTTCCAGGTTTTCCATCTTGACCGCGTCGGAAAGCATCTTGGCGCAGTTGGGGCAGGCGACCGCAATGATGCCTGCACCGGTCTCCATCGCTTCGCGCACGCGCACGCGTGAGGCGCTGTCCGGAGCCGTTCCCAGGATATCCGTGAAAAAGTTGCCTCCGCCTCCGCCGCAGCAAAAGGCGTTTAAGCCGCTGCGGCTCATCTCGACCAGTTCAGCCTTGGGAACGGCTTTGATAATCTCGCGCGGGGCTTTGTAAATCTGCTGATGCCGCCCCAAATAGCAGGGATCGTGGTAGGTGATTTTGACCGGCCAGGGTTTGAGCTTGATTTTCTTCTTTTTGATCAGATCAGCCAGCACCTCGGTGTAATGCAGAACTTTGAACTTTCCGCCGAGCTTCGGATACTCCGCTTTAAAAACATGAAGCGCGTGAGGATCAAGCGTGATAATTTTTTTGACGCCCTTTGCCTCAAACTTTTCAATATTGGCCTGTGCGAGTTGCGCAAACAATCCCATCTCTCCCATGGCTCGGACTTCGTTGCCGTCACAGGCTTCTTCATTGCCTAAAATGCCGACGGATACGCCGGATTTAACCAGCAGGTTTCCCACGCTCTTCGCCATTTTTTGACCGACTTCGTCGTAAGAGCCGACGCAGCCTGCGTAAAACAGATACTTCTGATTCGTGTAAGGCTTAAGCCCCGTGCCTTTGGCCCACGCGCCCCGCTCGTCCTGCGGCAGTTTGTAAGGATTACCGCTTACGGCGATGGCCTTGAAATAGTCGCGGATCGCCGGAGGAACGCGTCCTTCCTCCACGAGTTGGGCCCGGGCTTCCTGGAAAATTTCGGGCAGGAACTCCTTGAATTTCGGAAAAACACACTGGGTCTTGCAGTTGTCGCAGGCCACGCACGAAAACATGATTTCGGCAAAGCGCGGGCCGGTTTCAATTTCGCCGGAAAGCCAGGCGCGGATCAGCCACATGCGACCGGCAGGCGAAAAGGTGTCCCACCCGAAGGCCTTGTAGGATGGACAGTTGAAATCGCTGTAGTCTTCCGGGAATTTACAGTAGCCGCAGCGGAAGCAGCGGTGGACGATATTTTCATGTTCGATATGACGGATGTAAGTCATGAGTTCACCTCCCAGTTGCCGGGATTCATGATGCCCTGCGGATCGAGATGATTCTTGATCATCAAAAGGAGATTGAGCGCGTTGGGCTCCATCCTCTGCATGACCATTTTCTGCTCCTTGAAGTTTGGTTTCCACGGCACGCCGCCCATGTCCAGCGCAAATGTCATTGCTTCGTCGAGCGCGCGTTCCACGCGTTCCATCATCGCCGGATCGTTGCGGTTGAACGCAAAGGAAATGCTGAACATCATGCAATGTCCGCCGGAAATGAGCCTGGCTGCGCTGGCGTAAAGCACATTGTACTTTTCGGCCAATTCAACCACCTTGGCGGCGTACTTGGGATAGTGCTCAATAAGAGCGATCGGGCCCGAATATTCAAAGCCGCCGCCCTTGGGCACGTCGGCGAAATCGGCGATGTTGCGGCCGGGCATTTCCAGAAGCGCGGACTTCATATACTGAACGCTCATGAAGCCGCCGTCTTTCGAATCCATGTATTCCTGCAGGCAATCCCAGATCATCTTGCGTTTGAATTCGATTTCCTCTTCCGTGTCGCCGGTAAAGAACATCGTGACATGATAGTTGCCCAGAAACATGAGCGGTTTGGGCTGGAACCAGACGTTGACGTCTTCGAGTATTTCCAGATGCGTAAGCTTGTAGAGAATGGCCGGAATCAGATCGACCCGGTCGGTGACAAACAGCTCGACATCCCGGATCTTCTTGTTGGGATAGAGCCTCATCCCGACCTTGGTGATAATGCCCGTGCAACCCAGCCAGCCCAGGAAAAGCCCGGAAAGATCCGGCAGCGTGGGGCCTTTGGAAAACCAGTAAGGCCCGATCGAAGGCGAGCCGATGCGGCAGATTTCACCGGTGGGCAGCACCACTTCCAGCCCCGTGACCATATCGGAATTGAAACCATACTGGTTGGTCAGCCGCCCCTGGCCGTGCAGCGCGACGTTGGCGGCAATGGTGGTGGTGGGCGGCGCATCCGGAAGGCTGTGCCTCAGATCCGGATGGTTTTTCTGCAAATACGATTTGAGCATGCCCTGGGAAGTTCCGCCTTCCAAAACGGCGTAACGGCCCATGGCGTTCACTTCCAGAATTTTATTCATTCGCTTCATGTCCAGAACGATGCCGCCTTTGAGCGGAATCACCAAGCCCGCAAGCGACATGCCGTTCCCCATCGGGATGACGGGAATATTCTCACGGCCTGCCAGCTGCACGATCTTCTGCACTTCTTCGGTTGTTTTGGGCGCGACCACATAGTCGGGTTTGTGCGCCGCCAGGACGCCGGGATCGCGCGCGTAAAACCAGAGTTCTTCAGGCGCATTGGACACGCCTTTTTCGCCAACAATTTCGATCAGGGATTTCAGGGTATCGCTCATATCGCACCCCTTTCTTTTTCGCCAATGGCCATTTTGCAAAGGTCGATTATATGCACTGGTTTCAAACCTTTTTTCGATACTTTCTCCGAAAGGGACGACTGGCAGGCCGGGCAGTTGAAAACACAGTATTCGGCACCCGCTTTGAGCATGTCGTCGATGTTACGTTTCTGCACGTCGTCGGCCAGTTTATAGCCGGAAACGGAGCGGAGGATTTCCGCGCAGCACAAGGCGTTTTCATCTTGATAAACTCTTTTGGGCGCTTTGACGCCGATGAGCTTGAAGATTTTCTTTACCAGCGGCAGCTTGTCGGGGATCAGTCGGTTGGAGCAGGGGCGCTGGTAAGCGACGGTGATGTTGAGCGGCTTGATTTTGTCTTTGAGCTGTTTCATTCTCTCGAAGAGATAATCCATGTAGTAAACCGGCTTGAAGGGCACTTCCATACCGTAGGCGGACGCAATCGACGTCAGCGTGCCGTAGCATTCATCGTGCAGACAGATGACTTCTTTGACGCCCAGCTTGCGGTAATTCTCGATGACAACAGGCAGCCGCTCTTTGATCACCGACATGCGGGCAAAGTGCGTGTGGACGGCGGGACACATGAATTCCGCACCGAAAACGCCGGCGGAAGCGACATCCTTGAATATTTCTCCGGTGCCCAGCGGACCCAGATCGGGAATGTAGCAGCAGGAGAGAGCCTTGTCCTTCACGTCGCCGGCCAGGTATTTGCCCTGCATCACGGTCATGTTGATCCACTGATTGGTGATGGGGCGCGGCGCGGTGAACATGCCTTTTTCTTCGCGCCGCTCCGAGATGAGGTAAAAGGGATGATTGCCGCGTTGACAATATTCCTCGCAGGCGTAGCAGGTGACGCATTCGGATAGCACGCGGGAATCCTTGCCCTTCATGATTTTCATCATTTCCCCGTGTGCTTCCTTTTGCCCGCTGAAGGTCATGTACTGGCACTTCAGAAGACAGTCGGCTTTCCGGCAGCTTGCACAGACTTTTTCGTTGAATTTCAAAGTGTACATTAAGGACCTCCCACGATTGATAAATTGTGCAATCTCCATCTTCTTCAGTCTTGAAGATTTTATGCGGAGACTATGGTTTTTTCAGCGACCAGAAGGGACCGGTCTTGCCGATGTCCTGCAGCGTGGTGATCCACTCCATGCCGTATTCGCGCATACGGGAAAAATAATCGGGATCCATACGTCGCCGGAACATTTGGCCGGAAAAAAGTTTAAGCAGGTCGGGCAGGGGGAGTATCCCTTCTTCCGTACCTTGCCGGAACTGCGCCCAGCTGCGAAGATGTTCTTCCGACCGGAAGAATGTCATCGTCGATCAGGCGTAACTTACATCTTGCATCCACCGGGAAAAAGGAACGGCTACATAGCCGATGATTTCCTTCGGGTCGGCCTTCAAAATCACGCCGTCGCGGACCTCTACTTGGATGGGTTGTCCGCAATCCAGACACGGCGTGTCGATTTGCACTGTTTTGCCCGGGAAAAGCCAGCAGACCGCCAGCGATTCGAAGGCTCACTGGCCGAACCATTTTTGTTGGCCATCAATGGTGATTCTAAACTGGGTGGGCTGATTGTTGAAAGGGGCAAAAGAAGCGATAAAATCGGTTCCGGGCGCGAGCCAGCCGGGAACTCTTTTGGAGTAAAGCTCGCGCAGGGTCTGACGACCCTCCTCCATGGAAACACCCAGTTCTTTGGCTATCTCCGTATAGTGGGGGGCCTGTCCGGTTTCCACCAGACGCTTCATGATCACGTGAAACGTTTTATCCAGTGTGCTCAGCTGACCCATAGCTTTCCCCTTTCCACAAATAATTGATCCCGGGAAAGAAAGTACAACGATTGTCGGTTTTTCAGTTACTGTCAGGAGTCCAAAGTTACTTTGTTCTACGGTCCAAACAGGGTTGAAGGATTATAGCCGTAAGTCTCCTTAAACGATGATGAGAAATGGGACAGGTTCTCGAAACCAACCTCCAGATAAACAGCAGAAGGCGTTTTGTGCTTTTCTTTGATGAGATAATGGGCATGCTCAAGGCGTTTTTGCTTGAGCCAGCGACTGGGAGGGGCATTAAGTATTTTTTCGAAATCCCTCTTGAAGGTCGAAAGACTTCGACCGGTCATTTTGGCAAAGGTTTCGAGAGACACATTGAACATGAAATTCTTGGACATGAAGTCTTCCAAATCGATCTTCCCCTGTTCGGTAAAGTGAAACAGGGAGTGATACAGGGACAAATCCATCTGCTTCAAAAGCAGGATGGCTTCACGGGTTTTGATATCGCTTAATTCCCGGTCCAGCGTCATGCCGGAATCGAAATAAAGCCCAAGCGAGTCAAACAGGTTGTGCAAAAGCGGCGAGGGCGGCAATTTTTTCACCCGGCAGAGAGTCGCTGTGTGATCGGCCGGAGAGGGTTTGTTGTTTTCCCGGATTAAATAATTCTGAAGGATAGATTTTTTGATAAAAATACTAAGGGCCTTGAAAGGTTTGCCGCCTTCATCCGGATACTTGGTAAATTTGGCAAGCATGTTTCGCCGGACAAAAAAAGTATCGCTCCGCTTAAATGTGTTTACGGAATCGGCTTCAACGACGGAGAGTCTTCCGGAAAGAACATGAATCAACACATGAGCCGGAACAAACTGTTCCTTTTCCGTCATTTTATTCGTGCGGACAGAGCAAAAAATGCTGTGGCGCTTGAAGCTGAAATCCTCTTTATCCATGGTTTCTCGTGCCGGGTTCGCCCGGAATTTGCAAGAAAATTATTTGTCCGCTTTTGGCGTTTTGTTGTTTGTCGTCACCGGCGCGTCAGGGGTCTGCGTCCATTCCTGCATGGAGCCGATATATAGTTTGACATTCGTATAGCCCAGTACCTGCTTCATCAGATACGACCAGATTGGGCAGCATTGCCCCGTATCGCAGTAGGTCACAATCGCTGCCGAGCGGTCTTTCCCTGCGGCCGCTTCGACGATGGCGGTCAATTCTTCTTTGGTCTTAAAGGATTTATTTTCATTGAAGGCGCAGGATGTAGGCATGTTAAACGCACCGGTGATATGTCCCCGCATGGGAACGCAATCCATCTTTTTCTTGCCGGAAAAGAATTCGTGTTCGCGGACGTCCAGGATGATCAGCTTGCCCAGTCTTTCCTTTACATATTTTTTGTCTGCAAATATTTCACCCGTGTATTTGCCCTGGAATTTTTTTGCCTTGCGCCGTTCAATCTTTTTGGACAGGGGTTTGTTCTCGGCAATCCACTTGTTGATGTCGCCGTCGAGAAGGGCGACGTTTTTGATACCTGCATATTGCAGCGTGCAGGCGACGCGGGCGCTCTGGTAGCTGAGACGCGGTGTATCCATGCAGCCCATGACTACAACCCAATTATCAAATCCAATTCCCATGTAGCCGATCGTATCGTCGATATCATCCTTTTCCGGAAGTGACCCGAACAAGCCGTCTTTCATGTAGGACCATGCCCCGTAAAAGGCGCTAACGGAGCCGGGGATATGGCCTTCGCGGTAGTCTTCGACACGCCTTACATCCAGAATAATCAGTTTGGGGTTTTTCAGGTTAGCTGAAAGCCAGTCGGTGGAGACGATTGGGGCGATATCCCGAGCCAGGCCTGCCGCCGGGAGTAAAAAGATGAACGAAACAAGAATAAGGAGTTTGAACAAAATATTTCTTTTCATATTGCAACCTCCATTTCATAACTTCTTGCTGTTATTTAAGTTATTTCATCATTCCTGCCTGTATTGAATACAGCATATCATATCCCAATGCAAAAAAACCAGCTGATATTGATCCAGATCAATGCAGGACCAGATTATTTCCAGGGCGTTATTTTTTCAACAGGGCCTGCATCATGTGCTCCGGAGCCTGGACCGCAACGACCTCGCCTATCGCGCAGATTTTGCCGCTGGCGATGAGGCGGGATTCCACTACTACCTTGCGCCCCTTGACTTCCTTAACGCGGCCGCGCACTTCAATCTGCCCGGCCAAAGGCGTGGGAAGTAGATAGTTCACGTGCAACGAGGCAGTCAGGAAACGTAGGGGTGGAAGCGTGTCCATCTCTCTGTTTTCTAAGCGGTATTTGGCTGCCGCGGCCGTGCCTGTAGAGTGGCAGTCGATGAGCGACGCGATAAGTCCGCCATAAACATAACCGGGCAACGCTGTGTAGTAGGGTTTTGGTTCGTGGATGCAGACGGATTCTTCTCCATCCCAGTAGCTTTTGATTTTCATGCCCTGTTCATTGAGGCTACCGCAGCCATAGCAATGGCTTAGATCATCTGGAGAGTAGTCCTGAAATGCCTTTTTTGTCATAAAATCTCCTTGTTTGTATTATTGAGAAAATCGTTTTCTTCACTTCGCGCCGCACATCCTAAGAAACTTCACTGTAATTTGCCCTACTCCCCTAGAACAAGGGGTTGCAACCCCTTGTTCTGACCGTGGCTGCTCACACCTTGCACCTAAGTCCTCACGCTTCACACAAACGTCAGTTTCGTTCCCGACATATTTAAAATGAATTGATCCGGCATTTGCTTTTCCATGGCCATAATCGCTTTACGACCAGTGCAATGCATGGGCACCACGTAGGCTGGGTGAACCTTCTGAAGTTCCTGTGATGTTCTGTCGATGATCGCTTCAAAGAGCGGCCCCGAAAGATGGAATCCGCCCATCACGACATGAACTTTATCGATGCCCGTTACCTCCATCGCGTAGCGCACTGTGTTGACAATGCCCGCGTGGGCACAGCCGGATACAATCATCAGCCCTTTGTCTTTAAGATTTATGACAATGGACGTGTCGTCTTCAATGGCATCCCATTGTTCCTTGCCGT
>CAYGNV010000106.1:0-8004 GCA_964351355.1 uncultured Smithella sp. | reverse complement strand
AACTTCCGCAAAGAAGGAAGACGGATCAAAAGCAGGCGATAAGCAAAGAAGAAGCAGTGGCAGAATTGAAACGCCGGGGGAGATTATAGTGCCTGAA
The DNA here is from genome assembly GCA_964351355.1 of uncultured Smithella sp. Taxonomy (GTDB): domain Bacteria; phylum Desulfobacterota; class Syntrophia; order Syntrophales; family Smithellaceae; genus UBA8904. The sequence continues at coordinate 7,907 of CAYGNV010000106.1, read as the reverse complement.
TTAAGTAATTATACAGACGATGAACTGAGACAAGCGGCGGGTGTTAAGCCTGTTGTGTCTTCCATGTCTGATGATGACCTTATGAAGATTGCAAATCAGCCGGATGCTTCTTCTACCCCTTTAATTTCGGGCAAGGATATTGAGGAGCGGTTCAATCTTGTTCGTCAATTTGCGGGCCCGGAGTTGGAGAAGAAAGCCAGGAACGCGGCTTCGATTGCGGCTACCTTTGACGTATCGGAAGGCACGGCCTTTGATATGCACGATTCCTTTCTACAGAAGATGGACACCACGAACCTTTGGGATAAGGCAACTGGATCCTTTAAGGCCGGATGGGGTGATATGTATTCGTCCATCGGCGGGATCATGAAACGCAAGGGAATCGCCCCGGAATGGGCCGACAACTATGTCGATTTTGGTGAACGGTTAAAGCGGGCCTATATCCCGCCTTCTGACCAGAGCGAATTTACATGGCGAAAAATGAAAGACCCGGAATGGTACGCAACAACGATTATGAGGTCAGTGCCTTTCACGCTGTCCCTTGTCCCGGCTGCTATCGTGGGGGCTTATGGCGGCGCGGCGGTCGCTGGGGTTGCTGGTCTTGGGGTTTTCGGGAAAACCGTCCTTGGTGCGATTGGCGGCGCGGCGTTATCCCGTCCTGTAGAGTCTGCGTTTGAGGCCCAAGGTGCATACGAAGAGGCAAAACAAAAAAAGTTTACCGACGAAGATGCAGAGGTCGCGGCGAATCAGGTCTATTGGGACAATATGAAACTTGTTGGCCTGGATGCGGCTGAGTTTGCAACTGCTTTCATGCCGATGGGGAAGATTGCTGGTTCCACTGTAAAAAGAGTCATGGGGAAACGTGTCCTTGCTGCCACAGGGAAACTTGGCGCGGTGGGCGCGATGGAAATGGGGGAAGAACGGTATCAGGAATCAGCGGTCATGAATGCCACTGGTCAAGACGTTTCGTTCTTTGATTTCAGCAATCCGCGATTAAATGAAGCTGGCGCCGCGGGTGCGGTTTTTGGTGTTGGTTTGGGTGGCGCCGGGAGTGTCTGGACTGCTTTACACAGTAACGTTACAGATACGATGACAGGAAAGTCAAAGTTTATATACGAAAAAGCAAAAGAAACAGCTATCGCGCAGGGCGCAGAGGGGACGGCAGCAGAATTGCAGGCGCTGGACGCTGTAGCAAGTACGGCGGAAGGCAAGGCGCACATTGAGAGCGTCGTGTCTGATTTGAAAGACCTTGCAGAAGGCAAACCGGCAAAAGAGAAAGCGACGGTAGGGACAGAAGAAAAAGGAACAGGACAACCATTTATTATCGGCGTGAACGAGGATGCCAACGGGGTAGTAACGGGATTCACCATGGCTGACCCTGTATCCGGTCAGACCTTTGAAGTGGGCGCGTATAGAGAAGAGGGCTGGGGTGACGTTACCCGGACAACGCCTGATATGGCCGCCGTAAATCAGAAGATTCAAAAACTCCGAAAAGAACAGCCAGACGAAACAGATGCACAGCTTGACCAGCTTATTCAAGGGAATGAGGATATTGATCAGGTGGCTGGTAAGATGTTTGGGGAAACTGAACAGATTGACGATGTGCCGGATTTTGAGGACGATGCTAAACCAGAAACAATAATTTCCCGCGTGAAATCTATTAACGATTCCATTGGCGAAAAAGGAAGCGTTGATTTAACGCCGCTGGTTGACCTTGGCCGGTCGATCTGGGCGGAGGGACACCAAAGCATTGAGTCGTTCACGGCGCGGGCTAAAGAGCTGCTTTCCGACGTTTGGGATAAGGTTAAGGACCTTGTTTCTCAGGCTTGGGTAAAATTAAAAGAAGAGCGTGGGAGTATTTCTGCCAAGATGAAATACGACCTTGATGAAGTCAACGGACTTTTGGATATGGCAGGGAGACAGGACAAGGCGCAAGGTGTTTTACCTGAGCAGCCTTCTTATGATCAGGTGAGAGCAAAAGCGGCTGAAATGGCCTTTGAGAAACTTCAAAAGAAGATCGACTTCCAGAAGCGCAAAGAGGCGGCGGCATTGAAAAACCAAGGCAAGGCAGATGCCCGAAGTCTCCCGGCGTTTCAAGCTATGGATTACATCTCAAAGAACGGAAGCCTGAATAAGTCAAAACTTTTAAAGGATTACGATACAGAATCAATCAAAGAATTATCGAAGAGACGGATCAATCTCGTCAAAGAGAATGGCACTTTGGAGCTTGATGTGGTTGCCGACCAGTTGGGATTTGAGTCTGCTGATGATCTTTACAATGCCTTAATGGATTGGCAGGGATTAGAGGAAGAGGGGAAACGGGCCTCATCTGACTTTATGGGCAAGTTTGGCGATCTGATCACTACGGCGGAAATGGATAATTTCAATGAACTGCTGATTGCTGAAGAAGATAAAATTATGAAATCCCTGACCGAAGCGAATCGCCCGAAACCGGCAAAGGGATTAAAGAACGTCATCCGCAAACAAACCGGCCAGGCCAAACCGAAAGACAAAACAGTAACTGAATATGAGGCATTGACCGGACAGCTTGCCACGGAAGAAAAAGCGGCAAAAGTTGCGGAACGGAAAAGAGCGCATGAACTAAAGCAGGCATTTATTGAAGCTGCTCGAATGGCGCAAGATGCCTACAAAGCAGGCAAAACGGAAGAGGTTGTAAAATCAAAAGAGCAAATGCGCTGGATGATCAAGCGGCGCAACACCTTGAAAAACGTCCGTGACTACTTCAAGCTCACAGACTCCGAAATGTCATCTATTACCCGCAAGAATCCTTTACTCATGGATGATGCGGAGTTTTCGCAATATCTCAAAGACGTTCAAAATCAGGCTGTTCTCCTGGCTGACAACAAACAGGCCAAGATCGAATTGATGATGTTGATTGAAAACAGGCGTTTGCAAAAGGTGGACAATTACCGCAAAGCAATGCAGTTGCCTTCCATAAACGAAATGACCACGGAGCAGCTACGAGAGTTTGCAAAACTACTTGAGCCTTTCCAGGATGACGATGTTTTCCTGACGCAGAGAGAACTTGAGACGGTTGACCGGACGGACGTTTTGAAGGGCACGAAAACATGGAGAGAGGCAAGAGAGGCCATGGTTCGGGAAATACAGACCCGTCACCCGGAAGTGGAATTGAAAGACCTGGCCGGCGTCAAGGTTGCCTGGAATGCAAACTGGAAATGGGACAGTTCTTTACGAGAGCAAGACCCGTTTTTCGAATTGCTGGTTCACGACATGGGCACGGCGAACATTTCGGCGGACATGAAGGTTCAAGAGGTTGAAACAAAGGTTTTTGAGTTGGCAAAGAAGGCAGAGAAAAGCCGGAAGCGGACTCTTTCTGAAAAATTGATTCCCCAGGACAAGCAGATTTTTGATTGGCTTGAGGCTCCTGCGGTCGAAAAAGAGGCGATTGCCCATCAGATGACCGGCGATCAGCTTAATTATGCGCACTTCATGATTCAATACTTTGCCGATGCGCTTGATTATCTCATGTCAATCAAGGCAGTCGAAAAGGGGCGCGAGAACTATATCTCACACGTTCGCAAGACGTTCATGGAAAACGTCAGAGACAAGGGGCTGACAAAGGCTACTTCGGAAATGTTCGCACAAATGGAAGAAGACCAGATGACCTTCAATATTCTGGATGACGATACCGGAAACATTCTTCCTCTGGAAAAGTTCTTCCAATTTCAAATGCACAGGAACGGCGGCCTTGACCCGACAACCAACGTGACCAGGGCGTTTATGACATACGTTCGCACCTTTGAACGAAAGAAAATGTATGATGCCATTATTCCAAAACTGGACATTTACACACAATCCCTGACGCCGACACTTTACACGCCGCGCGGCCTTGAAGTGGACGCCTCTTTAAAGAAGTTTGTCAATACCTGGATCAATAACAAAAAAGGACGGCATATCTCTTTCAATTCGGTTATCCGGCAGGGGGGGCCTCTGGATGTTATGTTGAGGGCTTCAAAGACATTTACCTCCATGCTTGACCTGGGTTTTTTTGCTGTGGCCCAAGGAATCAATATTGTTGGCGAGCAGATGGGCACGATGGTTCCGCTGGGCGTGAAGGATTACGCAAAATCAATCGCCCTTATCAGGACGCCAAAGGGAAAACGCATACTTGACAAATATGAGGCATTCACTGGCCGGAGCTTCTGGGAAAACTTCACGGCTCCGGGTAAGCAGGCAAACGAAAGACTTATGGCGGCAATGTTCGGGATATTCCACGTTTCAACGGTGGCGGCAAACAAGCAGTTTCTTTTGGCCTCGATGAGTGACCAGGAATGGGCGAACGAAACACTGACTGACGAGCGCCTTGCCGAAATTAAGCTGGAAATGGGACGTTTCCGGGCGGTTCCCGGCGATAGCTCCATAATTGGCAGCACGTCTTTGGGGGCGAGTGTCGGGCAGTATAAAACATGGGCTATTAGTCCTACACGAACCTTGATTGACGATATTGCGAAGATTGTGAAAGGCATTAAAAATAACAAACCGGGAGAGGCGCTCACCTCAAAAGAAGCGCGGGAGGTTTACCGAGTTGTCGGGGTTACGGCGAGCATGGCAATATTAATCGCAATGGCCGGGGCGGAAGACGATGATCGATCAACCCTTGGAAAAATGAAAACAAGGGCGACGAGGGAAGTTTTCTCTATGACGGCGGGAACAGATCCGGCTTTCTGGCTATCATGGAGAACGGCAAGCTGGCTGAAACAATTAGGAACGGCCATGAAGAATCTCTTATTTTTGGAAACCTACAAAACCAAGGACGAATTAAAGGGTGTGCAGCAGGCCAAAAAAGCGTTGATTCCAGGTGCAATTAGAAACCTGGGAGATGATAAGGAGGATTAAATGACAATATCCAATGAAACAACTATGGTTCAATATGCGGGAGATGGAACTATCGCCGTGTTCGCCTATCCGTTTAAGATTATCGAGGACAATGATTTATTGGTAATCGTTTCCAACGATACGACAGGAGTTAAAGCGATTCTCACATTGAACTCGGATTACACGGTTTTTGGTTCTGGGGTGGACGCAGGAGGAACTGTTGTTTTATCTTCTGGGAGTCTATGTGATACCGGAAATACTTTAACTCTTTTACGCAACATGGCAGTAAAACAGGGAACCGATTATGTGGATGGTGATTCGTTTTCCGCTGAATCTATGGAAGCCGCATTGGATCGGCTTACGATGATTTGCCAGCAGCTAACATTTGCCTATCAGCAACTTTCATTAGGGGTGCCCGTTCCAGGCCCGGCAATCACAGTGACCCTGACGGGAACTACCCCTGTTGTTATAACTGGGTCACCCAAAGTTCTGGCTACTCTCCCTGTAAATATTTCCATTCCAGCTGCTACGGGTTCCGTCAACGGGTATGCGACTGCATCGCAAATCACCAAACTAAACGGGATTGAAGCGGCAGCTGATGTTACCGATGCCGCAAATGTAGTTGCTGCGATTCACGGGGTAACCGATAAGAACGCGCCCGTAGACGCAGATGAATTTGGTTGTGTAGACTCTGAGGCGTTGAACGTCTTAAAGCACATTACGTGGGCGAACATCAAGGCCACATTGGTAACCTATTTTAAAACCCTGTTTTGGGATAGGCGGATTCTTTGCCTATATGTATTTGATGGTGTCACAGCAATCACCACGGGAGATGGAAAGGCATACGTCAGGATCCCCGCTGAGCTGAACGGGTACAATATTATTGGCGTGAGTGCCTCTCTAATCGCGGCCAAATCGACATCAGGAACTCCTACGGTTCAGATCGCCAGAGGAAGACAACCCAACGCAACTACGACTCATTCTTTTGCGGATGTTCTTTCAACCCGTATAACCATTGACGCAAACGAATGGGATAGTAAAGATGCAACAGCCGCAGCGGTTATCAATACCAATAATGATGATCTAGTTACTGGTGATTTATTACGGGTAGATATTGACGTTGCTGGGACAGGGTCACAAGGGCTTATCGTAACCATTATTGCACAGGCGGCATAAAAATGAAAAAAGAAGACATTGATAAAATAATTGCTTGTCGGGCGGCCATCGATATTCATCGAAGCCGTGACAGAAAAGACGCTGCCCCGTATGCCGTTAAAGACGCGGAGCACACCAAGGCCACGGTGAAGATGCTCGAGGCGCTGAAATCATACGGGTTCGACAATGTGTCTGATTTCTCACGGTGGAATGACGAGATGAACTATGCGGCTTTCTGTGAGTGCCGACCTATTAAGGGCGCGTGTGACCGATGTGAAGGCTATAATGGTGAGCCTCCCTGTAAGATGTGGGGCGCGAATGCCTGTTACGTCAAACCGGCAACCATTGAGCAAATCAAGGTGTATTCCTTCAAGGCATTTCTTAACAATAAAGGTTTCTTCTCTGACTCCGGTAACCGCCGGGCCCAATGTCCTGATGGTCATGGTTGGTTTGTTGACATGACAGAGGCACAGGAATTCCCGTTTGATCTTCGGTGGAGGATATAGTGGCTACATTAATATTAAGACCAAACTCAGACAATGTGTCTGGCCTATTCAAAAGCATAGGGTCAAATGAGTATGCTTTAATCGACGAGTCTGTAAAAGACGAAGCTGATTTTGTTTTTTCATATCTGGCTACAAATGGCAACGTAGAGCAGAAGAGTATCTACGGATTCCCAAACCACACAACCGAAAGTGGCACGATTACCAGCGTTACTGTTAGAGGATATTATTCTGGAACTTATATTAATGGATTAAGGTTGTTTGTGAAAATAGGCGCAACAGAATATTCGTCTGACCAGTTAAATCCTGGTGGTTCGGTTGAACTGTTTTCTAAGATATTTATACTAAACCCTGCAACGTCCGCGGCGTGGGTGTGGTCTGAGATAGACGATATTCTTGCGGGTCATGGATTAGGAGCGGCATACGGTGACGACGGAAAGGGCAGCCCGATTTCGAGTAATGTTGTTTCTTACCAATATTGGCTGGAAGTTGCACATGAAGCCGCAGAATTAATAATAGGTTTTGTCCCAAGGGTTATGATTTTTTAAAGATAAATACGAAACAAAATAAGGAGGACGGTATGAAGAAAGTATTTTTGGCAGTAGTAGTTTTTTTGATGATTGCATCAGTGGCCTGGGGGACAGGAAGTTGTGTTCCGTCTTCCTCGGAAACGGTGGACGTCACCGGAGCAAAACAACGGAAATATATCACATTAACCTGTACGAGTGATGACGGAGGAATCGCAGCGTATTCATTTTCTCCCACAACTTATGGGGTCAAGGGGTGGTATTTGTACAACGTAACAACCACACCCAGCGCAACGAGTGTTCCGACAAACCTATATGACATTACCTGTCTGGTGTCCGGTGAGGACATTTGCGGCGGTTTGCTGGCGGATCGAAGTTCAACACTAAGTCAAACGGTATTAATAGCGCCACCTGTTCGTGGTTATCCTGTTCTTGATGAATCAGTTATTTTCACCTTTGCGGGTATTACCAGTAATCCAGGAATTTTTACATTAAAAATTCGGTTGACAGATCGATAGGAGACTAAGAGCATGAAAAGAATCTATTTATTAATCACCATTTTGCTTTTAAGCAGCTTGCCGGTTTGGGCTGTTCCCCCGACGCCGCCAAGTTCCTACGACCCGGCTAGTGTCGCCATAACAGGCGGGACAAGCGACGGCGTCGTCACAGGCTCAACAACCCCCGCCCTTGGCACTTTTTCGCCGATGAAAGCCATCGGCCCCGCAGCCATCACAACCTTTGCAGGAACCGTTAGCACATCAGGCAGTTCCACCACGGTCACTTTCAGTTCTGCTGCTGATGCTATCCTTGCTGGTTACAGCGCTACGAAGCCAATCTTAGGCACGACACTTATCACCGCTGGCCCGTT
>CAYGNV010000105.1:3113-8027 GCA_964351355.1 uncultured Smithella sp. | reverse complement strand
GCATAATGATATGCTTAACAAGCGAATCAATGATTTTACCAAATGCAGCGCCAATGATAACACCGATGGCCAGATCAACCACATTACCCTTTAATGCGAAATTCTTGAACTCGTCCAACACTGACGATACTTTTTTCCTGGGATCCATGTCTTCTCCTTTCAATATTTTATTAATGAATTTTGGACATTTCCTCGTAAATTTTCAAATCAATCATACTAAAGAAGCTATCGTATTGCTCTTTCCCCAACAGACGGCGCAGTTCCCAACCTTTTTTCGTTTTCTTCTCCGTCGTCACGAGGAGGTTCACTTCGCATTCTTTCCAATTGAGCCTTTTCACACTGGCCGTAGTTTTTGTTCGCCAATCATCCGAAACCACAAAGTCCGAATCGACCCGGTTATTCTTTTCGTCTATGATGACATTGCTGCCGATGTTTTTTTCTTTTAAAACACTGGCGATGGCCTTGAGAATAATTTTCTCTTTGGCCTCGTAAATATGGGTGTATTCATCGGGTTTTGATATGACCGTCATACCAAACTCCGTAGCACAAGATAAAAGATGAATGATAAGAATCAAAGCAAAAAGCAAAAGAACATTCTTTTTGATCATACCCTTCCCTTCATGACGATGATGAAATGCTACCGGTTATTTCCGTTTATCCACCAATCACTTTTATCCTTGAACCACCAGTGCGAAGAATCCGTTTGAATAATGCGGGCGGCCAGTTTTTTGCCTTCTTCCGTGGACAGCCTCTGCAGAGCATATTTTATCCATTCATCGGAATATTTATTACCCAAATCGCCATATTCCTTGAGCTGTAGAATCAGAGCGATCTGATCAGCGTCGTGGGCAATCCGGGACTCCATGGTCTCTTTCTCGTTAAACTCGTCGATCGTCTGCCGGATATCATCGCCGAAAAAAAGACCTTCCGTTAATTCCTTGACGGCTTTGGCTTCATCGACTTCCACATATTTTTTATTGACATAGTTCATATCGCCCGTGCGCGCTTCCGGCAAATCGTGAAGAATGCACATCTTCAGCACGCGCAGTTCGTCAAGCGATTGATTGAGCTTACAAAGGGCGTAACCGATAAAAATCGTTCGCAAGACATGCTCCGCCACCGACTCTCTGCCGCTGCCCAGAAACTGATAACCGCTACGGGGCGTTTTGCAAAGCATTCCCACTTCAAACAAGAAATCAGCAATACTTTCCATTTTACCCCTTTTTCAGCACTTTGATGCGGTTACCCAGCATTTCCGACATTTTTCGGAGTTGCATCTGCAAAGAAGCAATGCTATCCGGTCTTGAGCTTTCGATTTTGTCGAGTTGCCCTTTCCAGTGTTCCAGAAGAGCAATCTCGTTTTCCTTCAATTTCTTTTCAAACCGTTCCTGATACTCTTTGATAAAAGCGGCGGATGAATCCATCGGCGCCATTTTGCATCCTCCTTGACATGATTACATAGCATTATATCATTCACCCTTAAACATGCAACAGACAATTTATCAACAAATGATAATTTGACAGCCTCGGTTAAATACTATAAATAAACGCCTCAAAAATAAGACAGATCGGTGTAAAAGACTCTATGGACTGCAAACCAAATCCCGAAGATATCGCCGGCGGGCAGGCAATTCTTGAAGGCGTCATGATGCGCCACGGCACTAAAATCGCTGCCGCGGTAAGACGACCGGACAAGGAAATCGTTTTTCAGGAACGCGAATATATTCCGCTGACCAAACGCTATAAACCACTGGGCTGGATGTTTATTCGGGGCACAATCACATTGTTTGAAATGATGTTTATCGGCATTAAATGCCTGATGTTCTCGGCGGAGGTCGCCCTGTCCGAAGAAGAGAAAAAGCCACAAGGCTGGGAAATGTACGTCTCCTTCGTCATCAGCTTTGCCATCGCCATTTTCTTCTTTGTCATCGTGCCTGCTTTTTTCTTTACCAAAATAAAATTTTATATGGATAGCCTGATTCTTTTAAATATCCTGGAAGGCTGTATCCGCCTGGGCATGTTTCTTTGTTTTCTGTCCGCTACGCTCTTAATGGCTGATATGCGTCGCGTCTATATGTATCACGGCGCAGAACATAAAACCGTTTTCGCCTGGGAAGACGGCCGGGACCTGACGGTGGAAAATGTTAAAAAATACTCTACTCGCCATCCCCGCTGCGGCACCAGCTTCATCCTTTTTGTGATGATCATTTCCATCCTGGTCTTTTCCTTGCTGGGACGCCCGGACTTTCTGCACCGGGTTATTTATAAGATCCTGCTGATGCCGGTTATCGCCGGTATTTCCTATGAAGCCATTCGCTTTACGGGAAAGTATACGCGGTTCAAGCTTGTGCAGATATTGAGCTGGCCGGGGCTTACGCTGCAAAGGATCACCACGCGGGAACCGGACGATGATCAAATTGAAGTCGCCATTGCCGCGATGAAAAAAGTGATTTAGTCTTATTAGCACTGATTTTTATGATCCGTTAACGTAGCGAAAACCTTTAGGGGTCACAAACTAATGAAGAAAACCTTCTGGCGGACTTTTATTCTTTGCGTTCTCCTATCCACGCTGTTTTACTCACAAGCATTATCCAGCGAAGACACGGCGAAACTGACCCTTAGAAAGACAGCCATTCCGAAAAAGAACTTTCAGCCTTATACGGTTCAGGAAGGAGACGTTCTTTCCGCAATTATTCGCAAAATCCCCGGCATAACACAGAAAGATATCCCCCTCTATTACCGGATAACCAAAGAGCTTAACCCTGATATCACCAATATGAACAGGTTATATGTGGGACAGACCATCAAACTGCCAGGAAAAAGCATTACCATGCCGGAAGAAAAAACCACAACCCCCGTGCCAGCCGTCAACACCCTTCCATCGGGAACTTCAGGCCATCAGACCTATCAGGTAAAAAAAGGCGACAATCTTATTCAAATCACTCATCGTGAGCTTCATATAATAAACAACACACAGAAGACACTGCTTACAATCAAATCATTGAACCCAGACATTAAGAACGCCCATAAGATATTTACCGGTCAGATGATTCGTCTGCCCGAAGCTCAAATCGCCCCAAAAGCCGTTGAGGTCGATACAGAACCGAATAAAAGAATCTTGATATCGGAACAAAAACCAACTCAACCGGTAAAGATAGTCGGAGAAAAAGTTCCGGTCGTCTCACCTCAAGAACAGTCTCTGATTCAAGAAAAAATGGTCGGTGAAGTGAGACGGTCAATCATTTTGCCTCCTGCCGCACGCCTGGCCGTCATCAAACATATCCTCGCACAAATGAACGGATCCATCATCACCAACGGCAATTACTATCTGCCGGTTTCCAGAACCGAACAACTGACGATTGACTGTTCCATCATTCCCGTTGTGGAACTGGAAGACCGGACAACGATATTTCTTGATATGCAAAACCGTTCCAATAATCATCTTGAAAATATAATCAGCGACCATTGGAGTAATTATCATTTAGTTAAAATCGACGATCAAGACGACATCATCATCATATTGAAAAAAATATTCAAAAACACCAATACCTATGAGATAACCAGGGCGCAAAATCCTTTTTCACTGGGTTCGCATCCTGTGCTGGAAGTCATGGTTGACTGGGTTATCGCCAAGAAAGACGCAAAAAAGTCTTCATCCAAAATCCAGGGTTTGCGATTTGTTTACGAGAACAAGGACTTGTTGCCGAAGGCCATCGTGAATTACGCGCGCCAGCATTCCTTGATAATCACGGAAATTTCACCAGAAAAAGGCCTTGTCGGGAAACCGGAAGAAATTTATTCACTGCCTTCCATGACGATTTTACCGACATCATCCGCTAAGGATTTCTCCCGGGCGTTACTTTCTTATCTGAACATACCGGGAGAAACAGATGCCGATGTCAGAGTTTTCAATATTGCTGAGGACGGTTTTAATCTATCCATAAAAACGGATACCGTTGTTACGCGCGGCGGAAAGAAAACCATTCTTTTCTCGCGTAACTTGCCGCCGCAATTTATCAACATTCTTCAAAAGGCCGGTAACGAACTCATCTTTGTATTCGATCAGGACGAGCCCGCCAAAAACATGGAAAAGATACTACGCGGTTTTAATTTTCTCTTTACGTCTGGTTATTTTACGTTTTCCGGGTTAGACAAGAATCAGTCTCATTACCATTTTGGTTTTAGCGGCACCAAGATCAAAACCGAGAAGGACATCTACATTGTGAATTTTGACTTCAATCAGGAATTGCGCGGGTTGATGCAGAAAACATGGTCGGCAAATATTGTCCGGTATGGAGCTTATAAAGAATAAAATATGATAAAAGCAATTGCCCTATTATCCGGCGGACTCGACAGCATTTTAGCCGTCAAGCTGGTGCAAAAACAAAGTATCGACGTTTCCGGCCTGACCTTTACGACTCCCTTTTTTAGCGCGATCAAAGCACAGACGGCAGCCGATCAGATCCATTTGCCCCTGATGGTGGAAGATTTTACCGCTGAACACCTGCAAATGCTCAAATCTCCACGTTATGGTTACGGCAAAAATATGAATCCCTGCATTGATTGCCATACGCTGATGCTGAAAATGGCGGGCCAAAAAATGGAAGATACCGGCGCTGATTTTCTTGTGACCGGTGAGGTTCTTGGTCAACGCCCCATGTCTCAGACCAAACAGTCTCTTTATGTCGTCGCTAAAAACTCCGGTTACGCCGACTATATTTTAAGGCCGCTTTCCGCTCAACTGCTTGAACCGATTAAGGCTGAAAGAGAGGGAAAGGTTGATCGCTCCGGATTTCTGGCTATTTCAGGACGCGGCCGCAAAGATCAAATGCGCTTGGCGGAAGAATTAGGCATACGGCATTACCCGCCTCCCGCAGGCGGTTGTCTGCTGACGGACCCGATATTTTCCCGCCG
>CAYGNV010000105.1:0-3013 GCA_964351355.1 uncultured Smithella sp. | reverse complement strand
ACCATCAGCGGAAGCTCCACAAAGACCGTGTTCCAGTAAGCCATTCCGCCGTTCCAGAGTCCAGGCATCTCCTGGGCTTTGAGCTTACGTCCCTTTTCTGTTTTGGGGCTGATTAAATAAGTATCCTGATTCACATAGCCGGCCAGATCAAATTTTTCTCCAAGATAATTTTTCGTGCAGCAAACCATATCGACCGGATTAAAATATGAAGCCCGCGACCAGATGGCCTCCTGTGAAGCCCTGTTGTGATCGACATGCGCCGATTCCACGATCTGCAATGTCTGCGCTTTGCCTTTTTCCTCTACCCAGAAAGGACCTCCGCCCGGTTCACCAATGTTCCTCACCATGCCGCAGACGCGCAGTGGACGGTTTAATAATTCAAATACCACCTTCTTTTTTGATGAAATCGTCCTCTTGGGAAAGTTTTTTGGCAGGTCCCTATTGAGTTCGGACTGACAAAAAACAGCCATAGCTCCAATCTCCGGTGAAGTGATCTGATCTTTTTCAAGCCGATGTAGCATTGTAAAGACTGACTGCTGCAATTGCAGCGCCAGACCGCCCAGCATTTTTTTGTAAGGCAATATTTTCTTTTGCAGAGCATCCTGCGCGATATTATCAATGTTTTTAACAAAGATGAAATCGGCATCTAATGCTTGAAGGTTCTTAAGCAAAGCGCCATGTCCGCCGGGCCGAAAGACCAGATGGCCATCTTCATCCCGAAATGGCAGATTCTTTTCATCGGCTGCCACAATATTGGTTGCCGGCGACTGCACGGACAAATCAATCTTAAATCGTAAATGACAGCGCTTTTCATATTGGGGGATGACCCTTCTCAGTAAAGCTTTGACGTCTTTGACATGCTCTGCTGAAATCGTCAGGTGCAGTCGGCAGACGCCTCGATTGCTGGTCATAACGCTTGCGGCTTCCCCAAGATGTTCTGCCAGCGCTGTTCTGATTTCACCGTCCCGATAGACATGGAAAGGAGTAAGCGCCTTGGGCAGCCAGCCGAAATGCAAGCCGGTTGGAAGAAGAATATAATCCAGTGCCGCCTTGACATTCTTTTTTTTGACCATTAGACGAGCCGTATGATCTTTTTCTAATAATGGGGAAAAAGGCATCTTTTTTAAATCAGCAAAAAAAGACCTATCCCGTTCGGCATTGCCAAAGCTGCCTTGCAGGGCTGCGGCAAACCACTCGGCAAACATGCGACTGGCCGCGCCGGATGCTGGAACAAATTTCAGGATGTTGTATTGAGCGGCTTCGGCATCATACCGCTTAATCAGGCAGTTGCGTTCGACGGCCGAAAAAGATCGAATCCCATCGCTCGGGCTGCAGGGCCGAATAAGTTTCAAAAAGGAGGTTCCGCGCCGATAGGTTTCCAACTGCCTATTGACATCAGACGGCGTCAAACCCAACGCCTTAATCTGCTCAATATCTTTTTTGGTAAAAGAATATTTTACTTTCATAGGGTCACCATCCAGATGTATTCTTCCTTCGTGTTCATTTCACATTTCACATTAAGTGACACGAGGCGACACGTCATCACCTTCCGAGTGCGGCTTATTCTTTTTCACTTTCTGAATATTGAAGAATGACCAGTAATTCAAGTGGTATTTTTAGAGTTGATGGATAAACTTATAAATCGTCAGGGCAAAACCAGAAATTTTTGTCTCGCCCATCACCCTTGATTTCGTATGATACTCTCCCCCTACCCCTGGCTTTTCGTTTCTGTCTCAAGCCTATTCCCCTACGGAATTGCGTCTTGACGCGGCATGCCTTTTCAAGTAGTAGTTTGGCACCATTTTATCCAGGAGTGAAACATTGTGATCTCTCCTTCGGCAACCAGCCCTGAATTAAGCCTCTCCGGCCAGTATCCAAACTTCCACCACATCATCGCGCCGGATGACACCTAGGCCAGGCTGGTGGCGAATTTCGGGATCAAAACCCTGAAACTGAAAAAAATCGCCATCGGCTTAACCCATCTTCCGCAATCAAGAATAAAGAATAGTAAAAAGTAGATCAAATCATAAAGGAACAAAAAATGGATAATATTCTGGAAGTAAAAAATCTGACCATGGACTTCGGCGGCCTGCGGGCGCTGAACAACGTCAGCCTCCGCATTCAAAGAGGAAAAATCGCGGCACTGATCGGTCCCGACGGCGCAGGAAAAACAACGCTGTTTAATTGCCTGACCGGCATCTATAAGTCAACGGATGGCAATATTCTCCTGTATCCTCCGGGTGGCAAGGAAACAAAACTCAACGGCTTGAAGATCAATACCATCAGAGAGCTGGGTGTGGCTCGAACCTTCCAGAACATCCGACTCTTCGGCGGCATGACCGCGTTGGAAAATGTCATGATCGGACGTCACAGCCGGTTCAAATCCGGCATCTTCGGAGCGATCTTTCGCCCGCCCGCCACGCGCAGTGAGGAAAAAATCATCGTCGATAAAAGCTGTGCCCTTTTGGAATATATCGGTCTTGCCCCTTACATGAACGAACTGGCAAAGAATTTGCCCTATGGCGCGCAACGCCGTCTGGAAATCGCGCGCGCCCTGGCTACCGACCCCCATCTGCTATTACTGGACGAACCGGCGACGGGCATGAATCCTCAGGAAACCAATGAACTGGATGCTCTAATCACTCAACTGCGAACAGACTATAACTTGTCGATCCTGCTTATCGAACATAATATGAAACTGGTCATGAATCTGGCGCAGAGTATTTTTGTTCTCGACTACGGCGAAAAAATTGCGTGCGGCACGCCGCAGGAAATCCGCCATAATCCGGCCGTTATCAAAGCCTATCTTGGAGGGGAAGTCGATGCTGAAGTTAGTTAACGTTGAAACCTGCTACGGCAGCATCCTCGCCCTCAAAGGAATTTCCCTGTCTGTTGCTCAAGGGGGAACGTCGCGTTATCCCTTCATGACCGAAATCTCCTTGACACACAAAACCATTTTTCCTATACTGCCACACAATAAAAGCAAGTTCTTATGAATTCAATTGGTGAAAAT
>CAYGNV010000104.1:0-8046 GCA_964351355.1 uncultured Smithella sp. | reverse complement strand
GTAAGGCTAGTGTTGTGCCTCCAGCGTCCTTCGAAAGCAAATATATGCGCTAATTATTTTGCTTTCAGGCAAAAATCATGTATAATAAGGGCATGCTGAAAGAACGATACCTTACACAGTATATTTTGGATGATCTGAAGGACAAGATGGTCTTTGTGGGCGGACCGCGCCAGGTGGGGAAGACTACCCTCTGCCGGAGTTTTGTGGGCACTCGCTTCAAAAATCCTGCCTACTTCAATTGGGACAGCCGGGCCGACCGAAAGACGATCATGGCCGCAACCTGGCCAGGTGACGCGGAACTACTTATCTTTGATGAGATTCACAAGCACAGGCAGTGGAAGGGGCTCATCAAGGGAGAATACGACAAACATAAAGAGACTTTCAAGTTTCTCGTCACGGGCAGCGCGCGGCTTGACCTTTACAGGAGAGGCGGCGATTCTCTGCAGGGAAGGTATCATTACTACCGGCTGCACCCCTTCACCCTAGCCGAAATAGTGGGCTTGTCCGACGCCCCTCCAGTTCTCGGCGAGTTAACGCTGGATCGGGATTTTTATCAGGATACCTTGTGTGCGCTCGATACCTTCGGAGGTTTTCCCGAACCATTCACCAAACAGAACCCCAGGCAGCTCAGGCGCTGGCATAATGAGAAAATCGAAAGGATGTTCCGGGAAGATATTCAGGGTATAGAAGCAATTCGTGATATCGGCAACATGAAACTCTTAAGCGATATCCTGCCCGCAAAGGTCGGCGCGAGCCTGTCGCTCAACGCCATCCGGGAAGATCTTGAAGTCAGCCATCGTGCAGTTACCCACTGGATGGATATTTTGGAAGCATTCTACTATCACTTCCGGATCTACCCGTACACGTCAAAGAAAATCCGTTCACTTAAAAAAGAGCCTAAACTTTATCTTTGGGACTGGTCCGAGGTGGAGGATGAAGCCAGCCGTTTTGAGAACTTTATAGCCTCACACCTTCTGAAGTTCGTCCATTTCATCACCGATCATGAGGGTTACCGGGCGGAACTTTCTTATCTGAGAGATGTGGATAAACGGGAAGTGGATTTTCTCGTGACCATTGACGGCAAGCCTTGGTTTGCCGTTGAAGTGAAATTAAATGACACTGCGTTATCTCCGAACCTTCTCTATTTCCGGGACAGGCTGTCCATTCCCTATATTTATCAAGTCGTAAAAAAGGATAAGGTTGACCTGCTGGAAAAAGGGGGAAGGATTCTTTCTGCGGGAAAATTCCTGGCCGAGCTTATATAAACAATAATACCATACGTTTGAGTGGGTATTCCAAATACGGGTGGTGTGAGAGGCAGAAAGGGCAGAGAATCTGAAGTGATGTTATGTCCGCGAAATAAACCAAAATATCTCTTTTCTCACCCTCTTCGGTAACATTTTATTTGAGGCAATTCGATCACCGCCGTGCCGTGCCGTTGACAAATGATACTAATTATAGTATCATAATAACCATGAGTAACAAACACCGCAAAACGCTTGACGCGATATTTTCCGAACCCGTTCCCCGAAATTTGGAATGGAGAAAAATCGAAACTTTGTTGATTGCAGTAGGTTGTGAATTAATAGAAGGAAGAGGTTCGCGTGTGGGCTTTAAAAAAGGTGATTTACGTGCCGACTTTCACCGCCCCCATCCAGGCAAAGAAGCCAAACCATACCAAGTAAGGGCGGCGCGTGAATTTTTAGAACAACTGGAGGTAAAACCATGAACAAGCCAATGACTTATAAAGGCTATACCGCAAAAATCGAATACAACGACGAAGACGAATGTCTGGTTGGCAGAATTTCCGGCATGCGCAATATCATAACTTTCCACGGTGATTCTGTAAAGAAAATCAAACAAGCTTTTGAGGAAGCCGTTGACTTTTATCTTGATAGTTGTGCTGGAAGAAAAGAAGAGCCCGAAAAGCCTTTTACGGGTCGTTTTGTTGTGCGAGTCAGTCCTGAGCTTCACAGCAAGATAGCCACTGCCGCCAAGCGCGAACATAAGAGCATCAATACATGGATAGCAGAAGCTTGTAAAAATCGCGCTGCTTAGCCAAGCTGTCACTCTATTCAAATTAAGTGTTGTGTCCCCCGAATTACACCAAAGGGGTAAAACCATGATTAGACCGTCAAAGAAAAAATATCAGAATAAGTCAGAAAATCTCCCATCCAGCAGGTATTTCTTCGGCTTTGTCGCCTGCGCCTTACTGACCTTGCTTTTCGCCGGATGCGCGACAACGAGACCCAACCGGATGATCTTCCATGGCGGCGACATCGTCACGATGAGCGAAACGCCCGCCGGTGCCGTGGAAGCCGTATTTGTCGAAAACGGCAAAATCGTCGCGACGGGTACAAAAGACGAGATTTTGAAACACAGAATGGATGACACGCGAATCATCGACCTTCAGGGCAAAACCCTGATGCCGGGATTTATCGCCGTTCACACGCACCCGGATCTCAGCGCGTATCTGCACGGGTATGTCGATCTCAGCGGCTTTACATATCGGACGAAAGAAGAGGTATGGGCAAAGCTTCGTCAAGCAGTCGCCCAAACCCCCAAAGGACACTGGATTTTCTGCAGGGGATTCGATCCGATGCTCGTTTTCGGACTTACGGCACCGGACATCGGCTTTCTGGATGCCATGGCTCCGGATCATCCCGTGCTCATCCTGGCCCAGAGCATACACTCGGCTTGGGCCAATACCCTGGCCTTTAAAAAAATGGACGTCACGGCAACAACACCCGACCCGGCCCCCGGAAGCTACTTTGAAAAAGATGGCAAGGGAAACCTGACCGGCTTTATTGCAGAAACCGCAGCCGTAAAGGTGATGTCCGAAGACGTGCTCAAGGTATTCGACATTAAGGACAACATTCTGAAAGTCAACGAAGAATACTTGGGCAACGGGTTCACCAGCATCACCACCCTGGGACTTATGAACGGCAAGGCCCTGATCCTTTATGAATATCTTTCCACCGGTCACCCGAAACTGATTCCCCGGGCGCTGGATGCCGCAGGCCTTCTGCCCCGCAAAAAGCCCACCGTGCGGCATTTCATGTATCTTCTGCATTCAACGCCCGACCTGTTCCCGAAAACCGTTGAAAATGGAGACGACTTTTTCAAAATCAGTGGCATGAAAATCTGGTACGACGGCTCTCCCTACACCGGGTCCATGTATATCAGGGAGCCTTACCTGAATTCAGAACTGATGCTCAAGGGGCTCAAAATCCCCGCCAACCAACGCGGGCAAACCGTCATCGATAGGCAGGATTTTTTCAATGCTGTCAAAAAGTATCATGAACTCGGCTGGCAGATCAGCGTACACTCCCAGGGAGACCGATCCACCGAAGAAGTTCTGGAGGTTTTTGACAGGATACAGTCGGAATCGAAGGCTATGAATTTGCGGCACCGCATCGAACATGGCGTTCTCCTGCCCCCGGAACTTCTGGGAAAAATGAAACGGCTGGGTATCACCCCCAGTTTCCATATTAATCACCTGTACTATTACGGCAAAGCCCTGCGAGACGATATTCTGGGTGCGGAACGTACTTCAAAAATGTTGCCGGTCGGAAGCACTGAGAAAGCGGGGTTGTATTATTCCCTGCATGCCGACGCCCCCATGTATCCGGAAGAGCCACTCAGCCTGCTTCAGACGGCGGTGACGCGAAAAACCCGCGAGGGCGAAATCATCGGGCCGCATGAAGCGATCTCCGTTCCCGATGGATTGAAAGCGCTGACCATTTATGCCGCCTGGCAAATCAACATGGAGACAAGAATAGGAAGCATCGAACCCGGCAAGTATGCCGATCTGATCATCCTCGACCGCAACCCGCTCAAAGTGAATCCCGACTCGCTTCGGGAAATTCGGGTGCTCAATACCTTTGTCAACGGCAACGAAGTCTGGAGCCGGGGAAGATAGGGAACTATACACAGCGTCTCATATAGCAGAAAGAATCAACATGCGCATTTATTTATGTCGCTATGTATAGCAAGAAAGACAAAAGGGGCGCTCCAAAAAAAATAATTAAGTGTTATGTCCCCCGAATTGCAGGATTTCTACCGGAATAAACCAAAGGAGAAACTTCCATGAAGAGATTTGTAGTCAAAGATCAATATTTACCAAATGCCAATATCGCTAGCTGCCTTGCCATAATTTTCTGCATAGCAGTCCTTTACGGCTGCGACGCAACCTCTGACAAAGTGATCAACAAACCGGACAGCAAGGTCGGTATCGCCAATCCCGCATCAAACAACTGCATAAACAAGGGAGGGACTCTTAAAATTCAGAAAGGAGGAGGTGGCGGAGAGTACGGCATCTGTATCTTTGAAGATAACCGACAATGCGAAGAGTGGGCTCTTTTCCGTGGAGAATGCCCAACAGGTGGAAAAAAGATAACAGGCTATGTGACTCCATCTGCTCAATTCTGTGTTATTACCGGAGGATCTTATAATATTACTGGTCAGAGCAATACGGAGAAGGAACAAGGAACCTGCACGTTCAATAACGGCAAGAGTTGCGACGTCTGGGATTATTACAATGGTAAGTGTTCTAAGCATAAAGAATAATCAATGTGCGTGAAGCAATAAGGAGGGCAAAACATGAAAAACGTGGAGATGAAAGTAGAAGAAAATATTCTGACGATCAAAGTTGACCTTACCAAAGAATTTGGCCCGTCAGCATCAGGAAAGACCATTATCATTGCATCAACGGAAGGGAATATTTCTATTCCGGAGAAGGAAGAAATTAAGATTGGATTGAATGTTTACAAGAAGAAGCAGTAACGGCAGGTAGTAAAAAAGGATAAAGTTGACCGGGCTGGAGAACGGGTAGTGTGAGAGGCAGAAAAGGCAGAGAATCTGAAGTAGATGTTATGTCCGCGAAATAGTCCTGAGCTTCACAGCAAGATAGCCACTGCCGCCAAGCGCTAACATAAGAGCATCAATACATGGATAGCAGAAGCTTGTAAAAATCGCGCTGCTTAGCCAAGCTGTCACTCTATTCAAATTAAGTGTTGTGTCCCCCGAATTACCTTAAGCGCTGCCGTCTGGTTAGCCGGATGGTTGCTCTGGTCTATAACTGGTGGTCGCTTTTTGTCCGTCTTGCCGCCGGAAAACATCACGAGGCCATTACCAGTCGTCCGTTGCTTCTCTACGGCGTTGCCCGTCAAACCAAGCATGCAGGACAAACGATTTTAACAATATCCAACAACCATGCAAAATCTTCAGCCGTGATAAATCTTTTACAAGAGCTGAATACATTTTTAAAATATCTGAAAATAAATGCGGAGCAGTTACAAGTCACTCAACGGATGGCGCTCATCGTCAAGAAGGCTTTTCAAAATCTTCTTGCCAAATCCAGTAGCCCACCGCTGCTACCGGTGCCAATTTAGTCGCTCAACTGCCGTTTTTAGGATTATTTATTTTCTGGCCAGGTGTTCGTCAACCGGCTGCGCGAGCTCCCTGACTTGGAGGGTCCACTTCCATTAAAGCCAGATCTTGGTAGGCATGGAAGAACTTGTGGCAAAAAGCGTCCCAGCGCCGGCAGATGTCGATGGTTGCATCGTCGAGCTGGAACAAATGAGGATGCGCAACAATTGTTTTGATTTCCGCCGCAAGCTCGTCAATCAGCGCCTGATCAAGCCCCTGAAGAACATTGGCGACAAATTCCGCAGGCGGGTACCAGGCGGCTGCCTGCTGCAAGTCGCGATGGATTTGCGTGAGCAGCACATTGCGGGGACCTTCCCATAGTTCGTTAATGGCCGAATCACGGTACAGGCGGGGCAGTGCGGAGAAATCCTCCATCACGCCGTGGCCTCCGAAAATCGACATGGCTTCGCGGATCACATCGGTGCAGTCCCAGGAGGCGGCAATTTTTTGCAGCATAATCAGCTCACGGATGTTGAAGCGATTCTGACGTGACGGCAGCGGCTCATCACCGGCCTGACTTCCTTTCAGGTCTCCTTCCAGTGCCAGAAAGTCGCGGTAAACTTTGAAGGTACCGGCAATTGTCCTCCGGGCCGCCTGTTTGATTCTGCTCAGTTGGACGGCCACGAGGGGAAATTGGCCAATCGGTAAGTCGAAGGCTTCCCGGAAAGACGCATATTTTTCAGCTTCCCGCACTGCCCGCGCCATGTAGGCTGCGGCGGAAAGTCCGACGGTCAGGCGGGAATAGGTGAGCACGATGCCGACAACATTGGCGACGCCTTTGTCCAGTGGACCGACCGGATAAGCTACCGCTCCATTGAATGTCAGCTCCGCTGTGGTCAGTTCGCTTGTGCCCAGCTTCCACTTGATCCGGTCGATAGTGTAACCGTTACGGATTTCTTTTTCTTTATTACCCGGCAGCCAGGACGGTACAACAAACAGGCCTACCTTCTCCGATCCCGCAGGCTTGGCGGTCACAACAGCGTATTCGGCGTGCGTGGCGGAACAGAAGAATTTTGTCCCGTAGAGTTTCCAGACACCATTTTCATTGACCGCTTCCAGAACATTGGACGGCACATCCGATCCCCCATGAATCTCGGACAAGTACTGCGCGCCGATGGCATATACACCGTCAATGCCTTCCTTGCAGTGCTGAAGGATCTGTTTTGTTTCCGGTGTATCGGCATACTTCTCAAGCAGTTCAATCAGGCCTTCCGTGCAAGTGATGGGGCAGCCGATACAGGCCTCGCCATTCTGGTAAATCAAGTACATTTTAATCAGTTTGGCCCATGGAGATGTTTTATCAGCAAAAAGCGCTTCGGAGAAAATTTCTTTTTCCATTATTTCCGTTTCATGGGGTCGCACGATCCGGTCAATGCGGTTGTGGTGGCCGTCATAATGCAGCATGAAGGGGCGAAGCTCCGGACGGGCAATCCGGTCGGCCATGTCCCGCCAGCGGAAAGAGGTTTTTGCCGAAAGGGTGCGTGCTTCCGCATCGACCTGTTCCCAATTTTTGCCTGTAAAATGTCTTACTAATTTCTGGATAAAGGGATCATCACGATAATAATCGACACCCTGACGCCACACCAGGAATTCATTAAAGTTATAGGGATTGTTTCTATCTGCGAACGACATACGGACCCCCTCAGGTAAATTGTAAATATAATTCTTTTTTCAGTACCATTCCCAGCGAATTCCTGGGAATGGCTGCAATGAACTGAATTTCTTTGACGCATTTAAAGGCGTTTCGCCCTTCCCGGTTGACTTTTCCACTTGCTGTCAAAACGTTAAAAAATAATTCTCTTTTTTAAAATCGCGATTTTTCCGTTCCGTGCCGCTGTCTCATCGACACATTCAATGCCGCAGCCTAAGCCCCTGGCGCGAATCCGGAAAAAGTCACCTATTTTTTGTTCCACGTGGCAAGTTCGTTGGCGGTCCAATCCTTCAGGACTTTTTGAGATCCTCCGGGACCGCATTGCGTGATCAGGACAGAATCCGTCCCCTGACGCCGATCCTTATTCCATGTGATTGGAGCACCTACTCCTTTCCAGTTATCAAACTTGTTTAGTTCATTGATCACCTTTTCGGTGCTGAGGTCTCTTCCGGCGCGCTTCATGGCTTCCACCAGAGGCTCCGAAAAGAATATACCGCCGATAAACAGCATGCCCCAACGGTCTTCGGGAGCTAATCTCTTTGCCGCCTCCCTGTATTTCACCACCAGCGGATCGGTCGAATCATGCGCGGCAACAAAGGTCGATGTTATAACACCTTCAAAAAGACCATTCGTTATTCTATGCATAAGCGGGTACTCCGAAAGACCGTTAAAGGCGATCCATTGCGGTTTATATCCGATAGTGGCGGCCGTTTTGAGCGCCATGACCGCCAGTGTCGGATTCACCCACATGAAAACGGTTTCCGCACCGCTACTTCGAAGCCGCAGGATCTGCGACGAAAGGTCCGCTGCCGTCGCTTCCACGGGAAGTTCCGCGACCAGAGCAGCGTTCTTATAAGTCGCGATCCGCTGTTTACAACCGGATAACCCCGCCTTGCCGAAAGAGTCATTCTGGTAAAGGAATCCTATCTTCTTGAACCCCAGTTCCTCCACCGCATACTTTGTCA
>CAYGNV010000103.1:0-8064 GCA_964351355.1 uncultured Smithella sp. | reverse complement strand
AAGGGATCTTGTATTTGATGGCCGCCTTGCGAATGTAAGAATCATCATATTTACTGAGGCGGCCCGCCGGTGTGTTAATCACCAGTTGAATCTCGCCGTTTTTAATTGCGTCCACGATATTGGGCCGTCCTTCCTGTATCTTCAAAATCCGTTCGCATGAAATGCCGTGATCGGTAAAGAATTGATAGGTGCCTTCGGAGGCTTTAATTTTGAAACCAATGCTGGCAAAGGAGCACGCGACTTCCAGAATGCCGCTCTTGTCTTTTTCTTCAACCGTGATGAGCACCGTACCTTTTCCTGGCAGGCTCTGGCCGGTCGCTTCCTGCGCCTTATAATAGGCCAGACCGAAAGAATCGGCCAGTCCCAGCACTTCGCCGGTGGAGCGCATTTCCGGCCCCAGGATCGGATCGACTTCCTGATACATGTTGAACGGAAAAACGGCTTCTTTCACGCCAAAATGGCGGAAGCTCTTGTGCTTCAAATTCAGGTCTTTGATCTTTTTGCCGAGTATGATCTGCGTGGCGATATTCGCCATGGAAATGTTACAGATTTTGGAAACCAGCGGCACGGTGCGCGACGCGCGGGGATTGGCCTCCAGAATATAAACCACGTCGCCCGCGATGGCATACTGAATATTCATCAGACCGACGACTCCGAATTCCACAGCGATCCTTTTGGTGTATTCGTTGATCGTGTCGATATGGCGCGCCGGAATGCTGATGGGCGGAATCACGCAGGCGGAATCACCGGAATGGATGCCGGCCAGTTCAATGTGTTCCATCACGGCCGGAACAAAAGCGTCCGTGCCGTCGGAAATGGCGTCGGCTTCGGCTTCGATGGCGTTTTCCAGAAACTTGTCGATCAGAATGGGCCGGTCCGGCGTGACGCCGACGGCGGCATTGACGTACCGCCTGAGCATTTGCTCGTCATGAACCACCTCCATGCCGCGTCCCCCCAGAACATACGAGGGTCGCAGCATCAGCGGATAACCGATTTCACCCGCAACGTTGAGCGCCTCCCCCAGATTGATGGCCATGCCGGACTTCGGCATGGGGATGCCGAGTTTGTCCATCATTTTGCGGAAACGGTCGCGGTCTTCGGCCAGATCAATGGTTTCCGTCGAGGTGCCGATAATTTTCACACCGGCTTTGGCCAGATCCGCCGCGATGTTCAAAGGCGTCTGACCGCCAAACTGCACAATCACGCCTTCCGGTTTTTCTTTTTCGTAAATGCTTAAAACATCTTCCACCGTCAGCGGTTCGAAATATAATTTGTCGGAAGTGTCGTAGTCGGTGGAGACGGTTTCCGGGTTGCAGTTGACCATGATGGATTCAATGCCTTCATCGCGCAGGGTGAAAGCCGCATGAACGCAGCAGTAGTCAAATTCGATGCCCTGGCCGATGCGGTTGGGGCCGCCGCCCAGCACCATGATCTTGCGGTTCGGACTGACGCCGACCTTATCCTTCGCGTTATAGGTGGAGTAATAATAAGCCGCGTTTTCGACGCCGCTGACCGGCACGGCATCCCAGCATTCGGCCATCCCGGCGGCAATCCGCTGCTTGCGGATGTCTTCTTCTTTCTGACCCAGAATCTGCGCCAGATAGCGGTCGGCAAAGCCATCTTTCTTAGCCTGGATTAAAAGCGCGTCGGGCAGCGCTTTCCCTTTGTAAGCCAGAATTTTTTCTTCCAGATCCACCAATTCTTTCATCTGCTCGATGAACCATTTCTTGATATAGGTTTTGGCATGCAGCGCGTCTATCGTTGCTCCCTTGCGGAGCGCTTCGTACATGATGAACTGCCTTTCGCTCGTGGGTTCGCTCAAGCATTCCATTAAATCATCGAGGGATTTGGCGTTGAAGTCCTGGGCAAAGCCCAGGCCGTAACGCTTCTTCTCCAGCGAGCGGATGGCCTTTTGCAGCGCTTCTTTGTAATTCTTGCCGATGCTCATAACTTCGCCGACGGCGCGCATCTGCGTGCCGAGTTTATCGATCGCACCGGGGAATTTTTCAAAGTCCCAGCGGGGGAACTTGACCACCACATAATCTCCCGACGGCGTGTATTTTTCAAGAGAACCATCGCGCCAGTAAGGAATCTCATCCATCGTGATGCCCGAGGCCAGAATCGATGAAATCAGGGCAATGGGGAAACCAGTTGCTTTGGACGCCAGCGCCGACGAACGCGACGTGCGGGGGTTGATTTCGATGACGACGATGCGGTCTGTTTTGGGATCATGTGCAAACTGCACGTTGGTGCCGCCGATGACCTGGATGGTTTCGACAATCGCGTAGGAGAGTTTCTGCAGGCGTTTTTGTACATCTTCGGAAATCGTCAGCATCGGCGCGGTGCAGAAGGAATCGCCGGTATGCACGCCCATCGGATCCACATTTTCAATAAAGCAGACCGTTATCATCTGATTTTTCGCGTCGCGGACGATTTCCAGTTCGAGCTCTTCCCAGCCGATGACGGATTCCTCAACCAGGATCTGGCCGATGAGACTGGCCTGGATGCCGCGGCTGGCAATCAGCCGGAGTTCTTCAAGATTGTAAACGATGCCGCCGCCCGTGCCGCCCATCGTGTAGGCCGGACGGATGACCACCGGATAACCAAGCGAAGCCGCAATCTTTTCCGCCTCTTCCACAGTCACAGCCGGTTCACTTTTGGGCATTTCAATGCCGAGCTTGTTCATGGCTTCTTTGAAGGCAATCCGGTCTTCGCCGCGTTCGATGGCATCCACCTGCACGCCGATCACTTTGATATTGTGTTTCTGCAAAATACCCAGTTTGTAAAGTTCTGACGTCAGGTTCAGGCCGGTCTGGCCCCCCAGGTTGGGCAAAATGGCGTCCGGTTTTTCATTTTCAATGATTTCGGTTAAAGTCTGGGCATTGAGCGGTTCAATATACGTGACGTCGGCCATCCCTGGATCGGTCATAATAGTAGCCGGGTTGGAATTCACCAGCACAATTTGATAGCCCAGCTTGCGCAGCGCCTTGCAGGCCTGTGTTCCCGAATAGTCAAACTCGCAGGCCTGGCCGATGATAATCGGGCCGGAACCAATAATTAAAACTTTCTTAATGTCTTTACGTTTTCCCATTCTGTATCCTTTCGCCTTTTTTCAGATTCATTCTTTATGTGTTTTTTACAGTGATTCCCTGTTATTTTTTATATTCCGCGTCCACACTAATGACAATGCCGCCGCGCACAGCGAATTCTGCCGTGACCCTGCACCAGCGTGGCTGAAGGGCCGCCACCAGGTCGTCGAGGATGATATTGGTGACATGTTCGTGAAAAACGCCCTCGTTGCGGAACGACCAAAAGTAGAGCTTCAAAGATTTTGATTCGACAATTTTTTTGCCGGGAATGTACTGAATTTTAATTTTGGCGAAGTCCGGCTGGCCGGTCACCGGGCAGACACAGGTGAATTCTTCGGTGGACAGTGTGACCGTGTAGTTGCGCTGGTGATGATTGGGAAATGTCTCAAGTTCGCGGACCGGCTTTGCGGTTTTGCCTGAACCCAAAAGCGTGAGATCAGCCATATCTTTTGTTTTTGTGCTTTTTGCCATGAAGTTCCTCTGAGTCCTAAGGGTGTCCTTGTTTACCGAAAGTTGCCGTTTATTTCAAGTTTATTCGTTTGGCAAAATTTATTCTCATATATTGCCGATTTTGTGTTAGATTTATAAAAATATTGAGGAGGAACTGGCTATGGCCGAAAATAAAGCAACCCTTCCCGAAAATACATGGAAGTGCAGTCATTGCGGCAATACCATCGTGGAGATTCAACCGCCGGAAGTCTGCCCCGTCTGCAAACAGAAATGCGAGTTTCTGAATGTTACCTGCTACCAACCGGAATGCGGCTTCACGGGGATGGACAATCGCTTAAAACCGTCGAAATAAACATGTGATGATCAGTTATCCAATATTGGTGAAAAAATTTCACTGAGCGTCGGGTGCGGGATCACCCAGGCACGCAGTTGCTTTCCGGTTAATTCACTGGATACCGCCAGGGCAAGCGGAGAAATGAGTTCGGCGGCGTGGTCGCCGATGATGACCGCGCCAATAATTTTGTCCTGATGGAAGATAGCCTTAACGAAACCCTGTCCCATCAACTCGGCTCGGGCGATGATGTTGGCGCTGTAACTGGATTTAACAACTTCTATATTCAAGCCTTCGTCGCAGGCTCGCCTCTGGGTGTAGCCGACGCGCGCAATTTGTGGATGGCTGTAAACAACGGATGGAATAAAGTTTTCATTGTAGGCATAATCGTCGCCGCCATACATATTTTCAACGGCGATTTTGGCCTGCCTCGCCGCGCGGTGTGCCAGCATCATGCCACCGGTAACATCGCCTACGGCATAAATGCCTCGGACGTTGGTCTGCATGTGCTCATCCACTTTGATTCCGCCGTTGACATAATCAATCCCCAGTTTATTCAACTCCTCTCGATGCAAAAGCGGTTTTCGGCCTGTGCAAAGCAGGGCATATGCGGCGCGCATTTCCATGGTTTCGCTATTTTTTTGCACCTGCATCGCAACACCGCCTATCGATTCTTTGAGGCTGACAAGCTTTGTTGATGTGTGGACGGCAATGCCCAGGCGGGTCAGCTCCTGGCTGAGAAAATCCGCGGCTTCTTCATCTTCCTGAGGCAAAATGTGATCCAGCAGTTCCACCAGGATAACCTTGACGCCCAGTTCGGCAAACACCGTGGCGTATTCGACGCCGATAAAACTGCCGCCGACAATGATCATGCTTGCCGGCAATGTGTTGATGTTCAGGATGTCATCCGAGGTCAGAATGCGTTCCGAGGTCTGGACATCCGTCAGTATTTGCGGCTGTGCCCCCCAGGCGATGACGATGTTATCCGCCGCCATTGACTGAGCGGACCCCGATGGATCCGTGTATCGCACTTCATGCGGCGAGAGAATTTCGCCAGTGCCCAATTTTGTTTCGACCTGCGCATCGACAAGCGCTTTTTGCGCGCCAAGGGCCGCGATTTTAATAATCTGTTGTTGGTGTTTTTTCATGGCCGCGAAATCAACGGCAGCATCGGCAACGTTGACACCGACACGTTTGAGTTTTTTTAAATCCGCATAAAATTTGCTGCATGAAAGCAGCGCTTTGGTGGGTATGCAGCCGCGATGCGTGCAGGTGCCGCCCCACCCGTTTTTTTCGATAATCAGGACTCGCTTTTTCTTTGCCGCGGCCGTTTCCGCCGCAGCCATGCCTCCCGGCCCCCCGCCAACGACAACCAGATCATACTTATCGGACATACCCGTACCCTCCCTGTTTAAAAATCATTAACACAGGCGCTTATGCCAGGCAAACGGAAATTCTTGCTGAATTGAATCTTGTCATACCTGTCAATATCTGGTAGTCCACCAGTCAGGATGGGGTGAATGAAAGATATTCTGACCGTTTCACAACTAAACGATAATATTAAAACCTTCCTGGAAGAAGCCTTTGGTTTACTCTGGGTGGAAGGTGAAGTTTCCAACTTGCGCCGCCCCCAGTCCGGCCATGTCTATTTTACGCTGAAAGACGACAAAAGTCAGATTCGGGCGGTTTATTTTCGCCAATACGGCACGCGGGCGGCAAAGTTTGAATTGGAAGACGGCATGAAGATTCTATGCCGGGCCCGCCTCAGCGCTTATCCGCCCCGTGGTGAATACCAGCTCATTGTGGAATCGGTCGAACCACAGGGCGTGGGCGCGCTGCAAAAAGCATTTGAGCAGCTCAAGGCCAGACTGGCCGCCGAAGGATTATTCGATAAGTCCCGCAAAAAGGCGCTGCCTTTTCTCCCCCACCGCATCGGCGTTGTCACGTCGCCAACGGGCGCCGTGATCCGGGATATTCTAAACATTACCCGCCGACGCTTTCCTTCCGTGGATATTCTGATCGCGCCCACCCGGGTGCAGGGAAACGAGGCGGCAGGTGAAATCATTTCAGCCCTGCGCAACCTCCATGCATACGGCAAAGTGGATATTATCATTATCGCGCGAGGCGGCGGCTCGCTGGAGGACCTCGCCCCTTTCAATGATGAAGCCCTGGCCAGAGCAATTTTTCACTCATCCATTCCCATTGTCTCGGCGGTCGGTCACGAAACCGACTTCACGATTTGTGATTTTGTGGCAGACCTCCGCGCGCCCACACCGTCTGCGGCGGCGGAACTGGCGGTCCCCCAGAGAACCGAACTGCAGGAAACTCTTTATAATCTGCGGCAGCGGCTGTCGGTTGCCCAGCGCCGGCATCTTGATGATCAAAAAGGACGGCTCACTGCCCTGCAAGCCCGCTTCAAAGATCCGCGCCGCTTCCTGGTTGATTTCTCGATTCACCTGGATGATCTGCGCGAAAGAATTCAGCGCGCACTCTCTCAGAGGACGCAGATGATGAAAAGCAAATTGCAACATCTGGAACTGGGCGTGCTAAATCAGAATCCGGAAAAGCTGGTTCGAGAAAAAAGAATCTTCCTCCATAATTTAGAGAAAGACATCATGGGCGGCTGGAATCGTTATCTCAGGGATCGCGAAAGGCGGCTGAAGAAAAGCGCCGCCCTGCTTTCTTCCTTAAATCCCCTGGCCGTCTTGCAGAGAGGCTACAGCATCACGCGCCGGTTATCGAATGGAGAAATTGTCCGTCAGGCGCGAGAATTAACCTTGGATGAAAGAGTCAGTATTCAACTGGCCTGCGGCTTTCTCCAGGCGCGGGTGGAAAAAATTCAGGGGGAATAAAAAGTGGCGCATGGTTCATAGCTGATAGCTCAGTCAAAAAAATACACGGGAGTAAAAAGCAATGGCAAAAGAAAAGTTTGAAGACGCTTTGGAAAAACTGGAAAATATAGTAAGAGAAATGGAAGCGGGTGAAATGCCGCTGGATTCGGCGCTGAAATCTTTTGAAGAAGGCATTCGGCTGATCCGTTTCTGTTCCGCAAAACTCGACGACACCCAGCGCCGGGTCGAGCAGCTTCTGGAAAAGGAAAATTCGTTGCACATAAAAAACTTTCAGGATGAAGACAACGATGAACCATGAGGATTTTCTTCAGGCATATTTAAATGACCGGCGGAAGATCGTGGAAGAAGCGCTGGAACGTTATCTTCCGGATAATGAAAGCGTTCCGCAGGAATTGCAAAATGCTATGCGCTACAGTGTTTTCGCGGGCGGCAAAAGGATCCGGCCGATTCTTTGCCTGGCGGCGGCGGAAGCGTGCGGCGGCGATATGGCGCCGGCCATGCCGGCTGCCTGCGCGCTGGAATTGATTCATACCTATTCCCTGATTCATGACGATCTGCCGGCTATGGATAATGATGATTTTCGCCGCGGTAAACCCACCAGCCATAAGGTTTTCGGCGAAGCCGTGGCGATCCTCGCGGGTGACGCACTTTTGACGGAAGCGTTCGTGCTGCTATCCCGCGCGGAAAAAGTGCGGCTGACCGCGGAAAGGCGTCTGGCCGTCATTCAGGAGATTGCGTCTGCAGCAGGCATCGCGGGAATGGTCGGGGGGCAGGCCTTGGATATCCGGGCGGAAAAAATCCAGCCGGACATCGCGGGTCTTACGGACATTCATCGGCGCAAAACCGGCGCGCTGATCACGGCGGCGGTCAAAGCCGGCGCGATTCTGGCGGGCGCAAGCGACAACAGGATTCAGGCGCTCGGTGTTTACGGCAGCCATATCGGCATCGCCTTTCAGATTGCTGACGACATTCTCAATGTGGAAGGCGATAGCCGTCTCATGGGCAAAACAACCGGCAGCGATGCCGCCCTGGGCAAAGTCACCTATCCGTCGCTCCTGGGTCTCGAGGCGGCAAAGATAGAACTGACGGAGCATATAGAAGCGGCGGTTGCCGGCATCGCGGCTTTTGATTCACGCGCGCTGCCGCTCAGAGTCATCGCCCGCTATATCATGGAAAGAAAGTCCTAAAGGATTATAAAAACAAATGAAACCAATCGAAATAGCCGATTATGACGTTTTGCCGAATGTGAACTATCCTTCGGACATCCGGAAACTCAATCTGGCGGAACTCAACAAACTGGCTCAGGAAATACGAACCTTAATCATCAACACGGTGGCTTCGT
>CAYGNV010000102.1:0-8119 GCA_964351355.1 uncultured Smithella sp. | reverse complement strand
CAACCAGATACGGCTAAGGTTGAGCGAGGCAGTGTTATTCGTTTCAAGAGATAACGGCGGCGGATGAGCTGCAAGCCCCGCAGGTCTGAGGGGACGCGATAGCGTTCATTCAGACTGAGGAGCGGTCAGCTCTATTGCCTTGATAGGCGGAGCGGGAGCGCAGCCTAGCAAGGCAATAGCGAAGCATCCGCCGCCGATAAGCTGATCGGGAGCTTGCTCCCGGTCAGCTTATCGAAAAGCTCACCGGGAGCGGCCCAGAGGGCCGCGATCCGGTGTAGCGACTGGTTCGGTTTATTCATTAAAGATATCTTCATTGAACTCAAGATACTCATCATATTGCGGAAGTATTTCTTGATTAACTTCTTCTTCAGAAATTACTTTTATGCCTTGTGAAGCGAAGAAATTTACAAAATCGCTATATGTAACACCTACGCCTGTATACTCTCTTATTAAAAGTATATTCGCTTTACTTGCTTTCATTTGCCGTAAAACCGTAGGATAATCATCACCAATTGACGGTTTCAATTCAAGCCTGATCGATAAAAATGTTTTGTACTTCCAAAATTTGTTAAATAAATCATCTGCTTTACGAAAAAGATATTCAGGTTGGCTAATAATGTCACTGTAACCATAAGATACATCGTATTTAACATCTAAACCTTCTTTAGTCTCGTAATCAATTTTTGTAAGATGCAATAATTTATTGCCATTCTTTCTTTTAAATTGTTGTATAAACTCAGAAGGATCTTTTGCTATTGATTTAAGGTCATTGATAAATTTTGGAGCATGGTCAATAAAGTGTTTATTATTATACTGAAATAAATTTTTGTTTGAAATCAGGAAAGCTAATTTTAAAGAATGAGCTTCGGACATGAACCTAATTTGCATTTGGTTATGTTCGGGGGTGTCGATTGCTTGTGGATGGAAGTTGTTTATTATGACTGTATATATGTCTTTATATTTTTGTTTTAACTCATCATTGCCAGAAAACCAATTTACGTATGATTGATCTTGCAAAAGTATTTCAACGGGTTTTCCTTTATATTTTCCAAAAGGGACTATAAGCGTTTTGTTATTTTCTTTTGTCATATTTACCTACCGAACGAAAAGCTGAGCCGGAGCGGCCCAGCGGGCCGCGATCGGCTCTAGCGACGTGTTATGCTTTTACATAAAAGTGTTACCCATGTACCCAGAATATTCTGTTACCTATCTTCCCGTTCGCTCAATTAAATAGTTCCGTTGCCCCTTTTTTATAGAAGCCATTTTAATGATATTAGTGAATTCGTTACCAGTCACTTTTAATTGTATCTTTTCCAAATGAAGCAATGATTTGGTCACCGAACTTCAAAAGCACAGGCTTGACGGTATCAAAATCAGCCTGCCTTTTGATTGGCCCATCATAAGCAGTTCGTGTTTGATAAATAGCTGCCCATTTAAGGTGCAGGTTAGTGAAAGTTAGACGGAATTTCTGATCCTTTATATCAACGCGCATCGTAAAAGGAACT
Source organism: uncultured Smithella sp. (assembly GCA_964351355.1). Classification (GTDB taxonomy): domain Bacteria; phylum Desulfobacterota; class Syntrophia; order Syntrophales; family Smithellaceae; genus UBA8904. The sequence continues at coordinate 6,614 of CAYGNV010000102.1, read as the reverse complement.
TCCCAGCCCTCTTTAGCCATGGCCTCAAAAAAGCCCCCATACGGATATGGGATAATGCCATTACCAATGATTGCCCCAGTATCTTTGTTTTCGTATTCAATAACGCCTACGCCTTTTACAGATTTGAAGTTTTCGGCGATCCAGATCCTTGTGCTATTGAAGATCTGCTCTTTGGAATAACCTGGCGCTTCAAATACTTTTTCAATCGTGCGATCTTCAATTGAAGCAGAGGTTATCTTCCGTTGCCCAGCCTCCTTTACATACTCTGGAGTACTTGTTACTAAAAAGCTATGTCGTGCAGAAACCGCATATCCTTTACGGCTATAGTCGTAATAAGCTCTTGCTTCGTATTTCCCTGGCGAGGGAGGATCAAAGGTTAGAACACCCTGAGCCAACCCCTTCTGCATATTTTTATAGTCGCCTGCTTCAGTATCTGGTGAGCCACTTGGCACTATGCAAATCCAATCTGATTCTTTGCCCAGCGCATTAGAAAAATTGACCTTAATTACTTCACCATAATTATAGGTGTCCTTATCGGTGCTAACAAGTGAGGCAGCATCTGCATGGCCTGTCTGGCAGCAGCAAGCAATAATAATCGAAAATATAATGAAATAATTTTGTCCATTCTTTGTAATGATTGTTTTCACCTTTTCCTCCTTAAGCATAACGAAAAAATCAGCCGGAGCGTAGCGATCGGCTGTATTGACATGTTCTGCTCATATTTTCTTAGGTTTCTTAACCACCGTTCGCACTTCCTTCTCTGCCAGAGTCACTTTTGCGATGAAGTCTCGGCGCTCATCCCAGTTTTTGATTCGGCGCTGTGCGATGTCCCTTAGTTTCGACATTGTATTGATAGTGAACTCTGCGGGGAACTGGCTTGTCGAGACTGCGTCGAGTAATCTTGGCAGTTCCCATGAACTGAGATTGCCGTCTCGTTTCAACAAATAATTGATCAAAATCATTTGCCTTTCCTTGTTAACGTACGGGAAGAAGTCACGGAAGATGGTAAAAGAATATACTGTCTCTTTTCCAGACAATTTCTGTTCCGCGATTTGCCATGATTGATCCTGATCAAGACGAAGTAGATAGGCTATTCCAGATTCCTGACCCCAATCGTCATAAAACAGCTTTGACTTGTAGAGATTAAGAACGATAGGATATGATTTTTCAGCCGGAATGCCTTCTATTGCCCGGGCGATGTGTGCTGCTAAGACGATATCCTTGACTGACATCAGAGTTGCAAGTCGATCTTCCATGGGATAGTTTTTTAATGCTTCCGCAGCAGTCTCCCCTGTGACGAAGCGCGGTTTCTGTGAGGTCCGACGTGGATAGAGGCCAGCAAGGAGGTAGGGTAAAGAATCTTTGTACGCCATATTTCCAAGAAGTCTGTATGTCGATAGAGCAACATCGAGACGCCGGTCTCCTGTCATCTCATGTAATTCGGGCAGCGCTTTGTCCGCTAGGCGTTGCGCAATCTCGTGCGCACGTGCTTGATGGGCTACGTTGGTACTTCGAAGAAGTCGGATCATGGTTTTCCTATCTGCTTCTTCAGACGAAGGAGCCCCCACAGGAATGCCCAAAGCTATTAGCGTCCAAGTCAATTCGTCTAGGACAACATCGAGGTTTGAGTAGCGCTGGGTGGGGTTGTGGGCAGTCATCTTCTGAAAGATGTCGTCAATCCGAGCGAGTCGATCGTCGAAGCTTGTCAAAAGCGGAAGATTTGGGCGCGACGCGGATACGCCTGAAACAAGTTCATAGAGAATTAGACCCAAGGCGTAGACGTCGGCACGGTGATCGACTTTGGTGGCATCACTGCCGCGCTGCTCTGGGGCATAGTAATCCCAGTTCATGAGGTGATCTTTCGGAAGGGTTAGTTTGCTCCATTCTACGAATCCAGGGGCAACATGCGCAATTCCAAGATCCGCCACCATAGGAACATCATTTGCAAAGAGAAGGACATTCTCTGGTTTGAGGTCTCGGTGAATCACGCCTATATGATGTAGGTAGGTTACTCCACTCAAGACCTGAGTAAACACGCGTAGCTTTTTACCAAGATCGTCGAGAGTGAACACGCTCGGAATCAAATGGCGAAGCGTTCCTTTGGCTTTTGGCATGAGGTAGAATGGAAAAGTGTATGCGCCTAATGGGATGTTTCCAGTTCCAACGACTGGGATAACAAATGGATGCTGGGTACGTATAGACAGCTCGATTTCCCGCTTGAAACGTTCGAAGGCAGTGCTGTCGAGATCGCGGCTGTCCGGTGGTACGTAGATCTTAGCCACCAATTCCTGGCGTCCAGCACGAACCACGAAGGCGACGCCGTTACCTCCCTGTCCCAGTTTGCTGGTAATGGTGTACTGGCGTTTGTGACCATCTGGTTGCAGGCTGCATTTGCCCAATTCGCGGATGATACGTTCACGATCCATACTTGATCCTCACATTAATTAGTATTTGCTGGCAGAACGAAAAGCTCACCCGGAGCAGCCCAGCGGGCTGCGATCGGGTGGAGCGGCTGGTTGGGCAATCATTTCATAGAACCTTACCCATTTGCATATTCTCATCCCTAATTATTTTATTTCTAATAGCATTTTTTTAAAGTTATTCTGGTTTTCTGGTGTAACCGCGAAGTGTAAATCAAGCTTTTGACCAACCACTTTGCCGATTACTTTTTTACCATTAATGATTTTCTCTATTTTATTTCGGTCGAATTTATACATAGCACCCTCGCTTACAGGGTAGTCACCTATTCCTCTATTGACCTGTCTATCATTAGCACTACCATTGTGTGAGTAAAATTTTATAACTTCTCCGTCAACATTAAATATAAGAGATTCGCCCGCCTGTATAAATGCCCAACCTGACCATGCATATCCCAATACCAAAAATATTGTTTGTTTCGGGGTATCTTTGTCATTTATCTGCATGTCTAAGGCTAAAAGAAAGGAATGCGCTGGTTCTAAATAATTTCCCGCTGTAGTAAAAAATTTTTCATTAGTAACGGGATCAACACGTTCATGAATTGTATAGCGATAGCGGGAAGCTGAACAACCCATAAGAAAAACAAAAGCAATAAGAATAATTAAAAGTCTCTTCATCGAATGTCTCCTTTTTTGTTAAGAACTTGATTTCATGCTATTTGATTATGTGTACGTCTAGGGGACTTCAAAATATCAATCCACCTTTATTCAATCAGGTATGCATTGTCCTCAACAACCACCTTCCCCTTTCTGACGGCATAGGTGATCGCCGATTGTGTCCGTTTCAGCAGTTGCGCGCGAAAAGCTGAGCCGGAGCGAAGCGATCGGCTGGATTGACCTTGTTCGGTTATTTAATCTGCGTGAAGATTTTTCAAAATCTTTTTTGCCAATGGGTCTTTGATCTCGGTGTGCCTGGGAACAGCTTCCGTCGTACCATCCTTGGGATTAATCCAAAGTGAATGTGAGGCTCCTTCCCGTTTCAGATAGCAACCCGCGATTCTCAACCTTTGCTCCAAATCTCACCGTTTCATCCAATCATAACCTTGTCTTGGATAACGTTCGCGGGCAGTCCTCGGAGAACATCGGCTTTGCGGTCCTCCAAGATTAGCTCGATAGCCTGTCGCAGATTAGTCTTAGTTTCCTCTCTCGTCTCCCCCTGCCCATTGGCACCAGGCACCTCCGGACAGATAGCCCAGAAGCCGCCCTCGGGTAAGGCTTCTATGATAGCTGTGAATTCTGCCTTCATAATAAACTCTAATCGTTTTTTATTAACCGAACAATTAACATGCCAAGTTGGTTCTTTCTGATTTTTTACTTGTAATCCTAAACTATTTGAAACAGAAAGAAAAGCGACATTCTCCCCGAGTTTCATATCTTTCTTCTGGAGAAGAAAATGGTGGCGGAAAAGAACGTCGTCTTTTACGCTTTGTGAAAGAGGTCAAACGATTATGAGCATGCCTGAACAGCAAGGTTTTGCTGATCGCCGGGCTACTCTATGGATTGGGACTGAGACTGATGGAACTCGCCCGCCTGAGAGCGATCTTTCCAATGCAAAAAACAAAAGGCACCTTGAAAATTCAACATGCCATGAAGGAACTTTAATGTAGGATTTTAATATCTTTTTCAGGTTCTCTTTCTGAAAATCTTAAAAAAGAAAGGCTCACGTTTTTCTCTCAGGCAGCCTGCAACAGGAAGTCTACATGAATGGCATCGTACGGAAATACGATGCGGCCATCGTTTGTTTTTTGCAGAATTCCGGCCAAAAGCAATGCAGTCACATCGCCATGCACCGCTTTAACGTCGCGTTCCATGCGCCGCGCCGCTTCACGAATGGACATAGCCCCTGTGCCAGTCATCATCTTGAGCAATGCCCACCGGTGACCGGAAAGGACTTTGAACAATACGGCAGGCGATTCAAAGCTGATAAACGACCCCTGCGGCTTTCCATTAAACGATTCAAGGAATCTTGTATTGATTTTTTCGCGGGATGCAATCCCCAGAGTCACCGTCTTCATATTAAATCCTCCATTTTTCCACATCCTTCCAGAAATCGTCAAGCAGCACTTGCGGCGATGTGAAAGTGTATGGCATTTCCGTATTGCCGATATGCTCTGTTTCGATTCCCTCCTTTATTAAAGGAGGGTTAGGGTGGATTTTGTGAGGAGAAAAAATCCCCCTAAACGTGTAACCTTCAGGTTATCCCCCTTTTAGGAAAGGGGGAAGACCGCAAGGGATTCAAGCATTCAAGGAATTGTCCGCTAATATCTCTTGGCGGGATTCTTGCGTTTGTTGAAAAAGAAGGATTCGCGGGTTTTGGCGCCGCCGGCGTAGCGTTTGCCCGGATAATCGCCGCGCCCGCCTCTTTCGGCAAAATCGATTTTTACGCGCCGTTGGGCGTATTTTTCCTTACCAAACCTGGCAATCAGAACTTCGGCAAACTGAGCGTCCACCTCAAAGTAGGAATTGCACAACTGCACATCCACATTGACTACGTGCAGTTTGGCGATATTGGCCGCCTCCAGCAAATAAGCCTGGAGTTTTTTGGCGTTGAATTTTTCCATCTTCCCCAAATTAACCGAAAGGCGCGTCAGGCCGCCGGACTTGGACGCTGTGCGGGAAGGCATGCCCTTCATTTCTTTTTTCTGCGATACATTGATGTCGGCGGCGTCGCGGTAGTAACTCAGAAAGCGGTTGAACTCCGCCGAAATAAATCGCGCGATAATGTCTTCCTTGCTTAAATCTTTAAGCCGCTCCAGAGCAGCGGGCAGAAACGGGTCGATATCCGCGTGCTGAATTTCCGTAGCTTTAAGCTTTTCCACCAGATGCAGTAATTGCTTTTCGCAGACTTCGGAGCCTGTGGGAACTTTGACCTGCGAAAATTTCTTGCTGATCTGCTTTTCGATCTGGCCAATGCGAAACACTTCCTTGATATTGACGATGACAATCGAAATGCCCGATTTGCCCGCACGACCGGTACGGCCGCTGCGATGAGTGTAGTCTTCAATATCGTCGGGCAAATTATAATTGATGATATGGGTCAGATCAACCACATCGATCCCGCGGGCGGCAACACCGGTGGCCACCAGCATTTGCAGATTGCGGGATCGAAAACGGTTCATGACGGAATCGCGCTGCACCTGCGACAGATCGCCATGCAGCGCGTCGGCATTATATCCGTCTTTCATGAGCATATCGGCTATTTCCTGCGTCTCGGTACGCGTGCGGCAGAAAATAATCGCGTAAATGTCGGGGTAAAAATCGGCAATGCGCTTGAGCGCCAGATACCGGTCTTTGGCATGCACGACGTAATATTGATGAGCAACGTTTTCCGCGCCGGTGTTGCGGGTACCGACGGTGATTTCCATCGGCTTTTTCATGTAACTGTGCGCGATAGCTTCAATCCCGCGCGGCATGGTGGCGGAAAAAAGCAGCACCCTTTTATCCTCGGGTGTGGAGGCCAGCACCCCATTGAGTTCTTCCTTAAAACCCATATTGAGCATTTCGTCCGCTTCATCGAGCACAAGCCATTTGATGGCGGAAACATTCACTTTTTTCCGATTGAGCATGTCCAGCATCCGGCCCGGTGTGGCCACAACAATCTGCGCGCCTGAGGCCACCTGCCTGATCTGGGTGACGATATTGGCTCCGCCGTAAATCGGCACGATATTGAGGTTGTCGATATATTTTGCCATATTGGTCAAATCATCCGTGATCTGAAGGCAAAGCTCTCGCGTGGGGGCCAGAATCAGCGCCTGTGTTTGTTTGGAAGCCATGTTGATTTGTTGAATAATCGGGATACCGAAAGCCGCGGTCTTACCGGTTCCGGTATGGGCCAGGGCGACTAAATCCCTGGTCTGCTTGAGCAAAAAGGGGATGACCTGTTGCTGCACCGGCATCGGGGTTTCAAATCCCATCTCGCTTATGGCTTTAAGGATTTTTGGGTCAATTCCCGATTCGCTAAATGTTGTCATTTTTGTGTTCATGATTTAACCTTGTTTTCCGTTCATGTTAAAATATTTTTTGTGATTATATCTAATTGTCCGATTTCACAAGAAATATTTTTTACGGGCATCGGAAGAAGCCGCGCGTAGCATCTCGAAAAGAGAGGCCATCCTATTTGAATTCCCTGATATTATT
>CAYGNV010000101.1:5000-8142 GCA_964351355.1 uncultured Smithella sp. | reverse complement strand
TGTAGGAATTATAAAATACATATGCAATCATGTCAAGAAAATTAAATTACATAAGTATCTCTCCCTTTCACGACAGGCTTTTTTCTCTTGTGGGGGATGATATACGAGGATGGGCCAGACGGCTTGGTGTCACGCCTGCGACGATCACAAATCGCTGGCTGCGCGGATCATATCCAACTGCCGATAAGCTCATTAAAATAGCGGATCACGCAAACATTGATTTTAATTGGCTATTAACTGGAATAAGTGAAAGCGCCGCTGGGTCGTGCATTATGCCGCCTGGATCTGATGAATTTTGCTCGATGTTGAGAGACATCCTATCGCAAAACACGGACGAACAAATTAAATCTGCTCTCCGCACTAATCTGGTAGCGTTTAAAAATTCCGCCGATAAAGATCGGGAGGCAATCGAAAAAGCCAAAAAGATGACCGAAATGGAGAAAAAGGTTGACTACCTGATGCAATTATACGAATCGAAAATGCAATCCGGTACTTAACTGGCGGTTTTTGGTATCGGAAAAACCGAGAGAGTAATGTTTATTATGGAGCGTTTTAGCTAATACAACACTGAAAGCAATGTGAGGCATTTATCATGGATTTAAAAAAAACAGCCATTCCTGCAGTTATCGTTGTTTTGGTCCTTGTGGCCGTGTTTGTTTGGCCCACACTTTATAAATTCGATAAACATGGGCCGAGGCATCAGGTTATTAAGATCAACCGCATCACTGGCGACGTATCCGCATTAACACACCAAGGATGGAAGAATCTCAGGCCCGCGCCGCAAACCGTAGCAGCGCCAGCCGCGCCCGAGTCACCGACGCCACAAACGCCCGATGACGACGGAGCCGTGGATATAACGGCGGAGCTTCTTGCGGAATACGACCGCCGCCACGGGAAAAAATAACAATGCGCCGCGCTCTCATAATTGCGATTATCCTGATAATTATTATCCCGCTCCCATTTATGTGTTCCGGCAGCGACAGTGATATTGAGCGCGTATGCTTCACGCCGGGTTGTGAGCAGTATATAATTGATTATCTGGACAGGGCAAAAACAGAAATTAAAATCCAGGCCTATTCTTTCACGTCCGCCCCGATAGCACGGGCCTTATTGTCGGCAAAAAACCGCGGCGTCTCGGTTGACGTGATATTAGATAAAAGCCAGGAGACAAGCCAATACTCCGCCATAAACTTCTTTAAAAACAATGAAATCCCCGTACACATCGACGGAGATCACGCCATAGCCCACAACAAAATTATCATCATAGACAAAGTGATCGTTATTACCGGCAGCTACAATTTCACCCGGGCAGCCGAAGAACGAAACGCGGAAAACGTTGTCATTATCCGATCCGAGGAAATCGCCGGCCAATACCTAGATAACTGGCATATCCACCGGCAACATTCCAGATAGTTGTAGATTGTTTTTATCGGCAAAAGAATACGCGCGTGAAAGCGGGCGCAAGTTAGGCGTTATATAAACTTATGTTTAATGTTTGCACTGCGTTAAAATCTCTGGGACCAAATTACGGGCAGTTTCCTCAATGCTTAACTGCGACGTTCTCACCATATATCGTTTTTTGAAATCAATAACCGTTATTCCAACGATCTTGTCACTGTAAGCGTCTACACGAATAAGATCCCCCTCATTCACTTCGACGCATATAGCAGGTTTTGGCTTTCCGAATGATACATACAAAACATCCGCAGTAGCATCGTAGTCAATTTTATAGGTCTGCTTGCTTATTTTTTTTGCCGTTGCCATATACAATCTCCGCTCGGCATGTCTTTCTTTATATACGACGTTCTAATTTTACATTCAGTTTCGCTAACTTTTCCAGCAAATACATTAAAATATGAATTAGTTGGTAATATTGTCGTATAGATCCTCGCGTTTCTTTCCTCGTCTTCTAAAATCAAGTCCGGCCTTTGCACACCTGAGCGAACTTTTTCCATTGGTTTAATTTCTGGATGACCTTTTTTTATGTGATCCCATTGTTCAGGGTAGAGATTGACTATTGTTCCGGTAGGATCACTTACCGAAAAGACAATGGTGTTATCGTTAATATTAGGTTCTTCTTTCTTAATGGGCATTATGCTTTTTTATTTCCCACAACCTGAAGTTCTTCTTTATGAATTTTTTCACTCTCATCTAATTTTTGCTGTAATGCCTTTATCAGTCCAGGAACTATACTGACGGGAATAGCTATTTCAGCAATAACAGGTATGTGGTGTTCTTTTTTACCGCCTGTTAAAAATTCTTGCATATTATAGATTGGCGTTATGTCACAAAACCTCAGGGTCATGTCAAAATTAGTATTTTGAACTTGAACATACGTTGAATATTTTCGTTGAGAAACAACTGATGCGTCTGGAACCGCAGCCAGTTGTAATTTTTTTATTTCTGGTGACGACACTTGTTTCTTCTTTGGTGCCATGGTTCAGCCTCCTTCCATGGTTATCAATGGTTGGTTGTCTCTTTTGAACTCATTAAAATAAATCGTCCTTGCCTGTCAAGCTAATTATTAAGCTTGTTGCTAAAGCCTATATCGGCAAAATACGAATTCCCTTAATATATTTCCCCTGGCCCGCTTCACGCGGGTATTTTTTTGTCAGAATAACATACAATAACATCATTCACATTATTCACATTTGAATTTTATTTCAGCTCCAGCAAAGGTCTGCAGCTGCTTGAAATCCGTATGTGAATCGCTGACGAAAATTAACCTTTTCCCCATCCCTGCACAATATTCATTCGCCTCTTTAAATAACTCTGCCTTAACAACGGAGCCAGAATTGCTAGTCACGGACTGACGACCGAGCATGTAAGTATCGTCGGATATCTTAACTATTCCTGTATTACCAGCACAGCCGAACAAAACCACAACAAAAACAAGTAAAATAGACATTTTCATACCGCATGCCCTCCCCAAGAGATTTTTCCCTTACTTATCCAATACAGCAACAAAACGCAAGGCAGATCAATATATTTCCACTGAACCGCGCTTCAAGCGGTAGATTTTTTGCAATGAAAGACAATCTGCTTTGTTTTTCCTCTTGACTTCACAAACTGCTTTGTGTAATATAGCCCCAACGAACCCCGCAGCTCGACCGCTCGACAGGTCAGCCGGATAAACCCCTGA
>CAYGNV010000101.1:0-4900 GCA_964351355.1 uncultured Smithella sp. | reverse complement strand
CCCCAACGAACCCCGCAGCTCGACCGCTCGACAGGTCAGCCGGATAAACCCCTGAGCGCATATGCCGCATTAACAGGGACACAACCGGCACAGTACCCATCGGCGGATCATGCACAGGCCAGGGCCCCGGAAACGGGAGGCATAACCTGAAAGCGGGGAAAAAGCGGGAGGTGTCAGCATGGAGAAGATGATTGACGACATATTTGATTGGCTGGATGGCGAAGGCAAGCCGCTATTCTACTGCGTGATTGCCTTCGCAGCCGGGTATTTCACCGGCGTGATCGTGTGGGTGATGCAATGAACCAACAAACAACTCTGCAGTTCAAGTTACCTCGCCCTGGGGAATTGTTCAAATACGGCTCACAGAACTATCAGCTCTATGAGGCCCTATATCGGCATGGGCGAATCACAAACGTGGCGATACGCGATCTCTATATCATGTCGCACACTCGTCGCATCTCAGATGTCCGCGAAAAACTCAAGCCATTTTGCATGGACATCAAAAAGGAACCCGTCGGGGCAGGAGTTTACAGCTACTACATCGCGGGCGCGAATTAACAAAGAAACAGAAAGGGCCGAATTATGAAGAAGTTACTCATCGCTATCATTGTGTGCATTGCGCTATTCCCTATGTGTGCTCACGCAGCAGCTTGGAAAACAGCAATCACGGCCGGGCTCGGCTATGACCGCGTGACACTCCAATCCGGGTTTGACGCCGCTCAAAGCGGCAACAAAGCCGAAAACCTCACCCCTCGAACCGCTGCCATTCAGGTGCGATATAGCAAATGGGCATGGCAGCCGACCATCGAGCTATCAGTTAAAGAATCCAAATACGATTTTTCTGACGAGACACAATATTTAGTCGCCTGGCCGCGGGAAATATCCGTTCGTGCCGGAATCACGCGAGAGGTTGGCCCGGCGCGTCTTACACTCTTGCCGGATATACTCACCACTCCGCCAACGCCATAATGGCGGACCAGACACACACAGGCCTGCACTGGCATAGCAGCACCCCCGCCGAAATCATCACAGGGATAGATGCACACCTGTTCAGCATCAAAACCGGCGCCGCGATGGTTTGGCACATTGGCCCCGTCGCAGTCGGTCCCGAGATATGGATTGAAGCCTATCCATGGCAAACGCCTGGTGTCGATCGCTGCCGGAAAATAACCAGTAATCCCGTTGTGCCGAACATCGGGCTGAGAATCGAGTTTTAACAACATCACCAAAAAACATGGAGGGCCGAAACATGAACAAAGTAGATGCACTTAAAAAGCTACAGGAATTTAAGGAGAGAGGTTGCCACTTGCTGATACCGACCACGCAGCACGTCGATAGCCTGAGCGATCAATTCGAAATCATCATCGACACGGTGAAGCTGAGCGGCGACCCGAAAGACCGTGATGTTTACCCGCATGAGAGTTCCGCCTATGACTACAAGGTAAGCGCGTGGAAGAATCCAAAAACAATACCAGACCAGAAAGTCAGGATTACAAAGCACGGCCTGGAAAAGCTGAACATCCTTGCCGGGATTATGTGGAGCCCTACCCTGTGCCGGGAAATCCGCGATCCGAATATTCCCGGCAGAATCGCCTATGAAGCCGTCGGCGGAGTGAGAAAGCCGGACGGAACGCCCTACTTCATCCCGAAGCTGTATGCAATGGATCTTGACGTTGAACGGGAAAAACTCGAAAACCAATATGGCAAAGCGGAAGATAAAAAATGGCTCATCACTCGCGACCTGCTGCAAAAGAAAAGCAACATTGCAACCCTGTGCGAATCTGGCGCGAAAAACCGCGTCACTCGGGAAATCCTCTGCCTAAATAATTTCTACACTGTCAAAGACTTGGAAAAAGAATTCGTCATGGCGCGAATCGTGCCGAAGCTGGACCTTAAAGACGAATACACTAAGCGACGGCTGATAGATTTGCAACTGCAGGCGTTAACCGGAATTTATGGGGTTACGCCGCCCACGGCGCCCGACATTCGAGCAATCGAATATTCGGCTCCGATTGATATAAATCTTGTCGAAGAGTCAGCAGAAGAAGAACCTTTACCTGAAACAAAGCCGTGCGCCGAACAGCCATCGCTTGCCGATCCTCTCGATGCCTACAACAAGGCGGGCAGCCACGAACAAAACGTCATGATCACGCAGCTATCGTTTGCCGTGAAATACAATGCGGCGGACTGGATGACACGCTCCAATTACAAAAACCTGGACGAAGTGCCAGCAAATAAAAAACTCGGGCTCTATCAGCATCTTCTGAGCCTGCAAAAATCCGCTCAACCGGATGATGTGCCGTATTAATCAGAAGCCGCCCGCGCGGCCAGCAACGACGGACGGGAACATTAACCCTAAAAAAAAGGAAAACGGAAGCGACTATGGAAAAACCTACAGCAGTGTATGAAGATTGCCTGTGTGCTGGCACAGGCTCAAAATAACAAAGAAAGAGGGCCGAAAAATGAAAGTCTTGCATTGCGCGGATCTTCACATCCGCGACAAAAATATTGAAGAAATAGCAGCCTGTTTGCAGTTCGCAATCGACAGGGCGACGGCAGAAAGAGTTGATTTGATCGTCGTTGCTGGCGACACGTTTGACAGCCGCGACATAAAATTGGATTCACGCGCCGCAAAGCTGGCAATCAGCACAGTATCCGCGTTTGCTGACATCGCGCCCGTTGCTATTGTGACCGGTACACCTTCACATGATGGCTCGGCGCCGGAAGTGCTGCGGTACGCAAAGGGAATATATCCCGTCCACGTTGCGTCTAATCCAGAGCAAATATTCCTATCGATCGACAACCTGAGCCGCCAACCGGGAATATACGCCAAACCGACCGCCGTATTGACGATGATCCCGACGCCCACAAAACAGTTCTTCAATTCCGGATCGATTGCGGAATCAAACGACGGAATCAGCCAGGCCATGAACGGCCTGTTCGCCGGGTTCGGCGCTCAGGCAGCACAATATCCCGACGCTCCCCACATCCTGGTCGGTCATTGGGAAGTAACTGGCGCAAGGTTACCCACCGGCCAGACTTTGACCGGTCAGGATATCTCGATAACCACCGATCAAATGTTGCTGGCTAATCCGGATATCATCTTGTGTGGTCACATTCATCTCCCACAACAACTTGGAGACCGAACTTTTTATGCTGGTTCACTATACCCATTAAATTTCGGAGAAAATCACGAACATGGATTTTATATCCACGAATTAGAGGCGGCTTAATATGAATAATTCATGCATCGTTGACGGCTGTGATGAACCTCAGGGCTCGAAAGGGTATTGCGGGAGACATTACAGCCAATTTCGTCGCCACGGAAAAATAATTTCAGTTGGGAGGATGGTGGCTCCTCGTACCGGCCAAAAAATGAAAATGGGATATGTTTGTATCCTAAAGAAAGAGCATCCAAGGGCTGATAAGGGGGGTTATGTGAAACGCTCATGGCTGGTGTGGGAAGAAAACACAGGACATATCGTTACTCCGCCGGAAGTCGTCCATCACAAAAACGAAATCAAGACAGACGATAGATTTGAAAATTTTGAGTTATATCCAGACAAATCTGCTCATGTAAAAGCCCATGGCGGACGGATAGGCGGAATCAGGATCGTAACAAAGGAAATGATAGTCTCAAAAATGCGTGAAATATCACAAACAGAACACGGAAATCTTACACTTAGAAAATTCATGGCGCTGTCTGGATTTAGCGGTGGCCCTATCGGAAAAAAAGGATGGAATTCCTTAAAGGAGGAATTATGTATAAAATAAAATCAACATTTTTTGAAACGCCGTGTCGGAAACTTCTGAGAATACAGGAAGACTTCACCACCGAGCCGGACGCATTAAGAGAGCTTGATGTTGTTCTTTATACCTACGGACGCGAAGAAATTGAAGGGCGATATGTCCGCTGTGATTTTACTGTCTGGCAGGATGAAGCTGTTATTCTCGATAAAGAAAAACTGAAAGCGTTTTACCTTTCCGCCGGCGCCATTGACGCAGATATTCGCATCATCCGCGTCCCACGTCAGACCGTCCGAAGCGAAACCGTCCTAAAGTCCGAAACGCTCAGAGATAAGCTTATCGCCATGGCCGCGCTCACTGATGAAACCGTGCCCGAAAGCATCCTGCAGAAAGCCGACGCCCTGGAAACCATGGAACCGGCGAAACTGATGGAGGTAGCATAATGAAGATAGAAAAATTACGCCTTAAAGGTTTTACGGGAATAAAAAGGGGGCTGGGCCTAGATGAAATTAATATTGATTTCGGGAATGTCGCCGGACTCGTTGCCTTTGCTGGCGCGAATGGACTTGGAAAATCTACTTTGCTTGAAAATCTTCACCCCTTCAATACCCTCGCCAGCCGTTCCGGAGCATTATTTAACCACGTTGCTCAACGAGATAGCGAAAAGGATTTGTCATTTACATATAACGGCCATAACTACAGAACTCTTCTCAAAATCGATTCGCAGTCTGGCAAATCCGAGGGCTTTATCTGGAAAGACGGACAGAGTGAAGTCAATGGCAAGATCTCCGCCTACGCCAAATACATGAACGGTTTGTTCGGCACCACGAACCTATTTTTCAATTCCGTCTTCTGCGCCCAAAACGCCGCCAAGCTCAGCGACATGACAACGGGGCAGCTCAAAGACCTGTTCGCGGAATTCCTTCGTCTGGACCGGCTGCAAGAATATGAGGCTACAGCAAAGCAGATGATCAACATCCAGACCGGCAAGGCCTCGCAGATCGACGCACAGATTGAAGCGCTTCGATTACGCATGGAAGGTGCGGACGGACTTGAGGCTCAAATTATAAACTTGTCTGCGCTGGAACAAGGCCAAAGAGACTACCTTGCCAAAGCCAAAACCGATTTACAAACCGCCCAGGATAAACGCGGA
>CAYGNV010000100.1:0-8170 GCA_964351355.1 uncultured Smithella sp. | reverse complement strand
CAACAATACCGGTGCCTGACTTTGCGGCCCGTATCCGGCAAATAAGGGCTGATTTGAAGCTGTCCCAAAAAAAATTTGGGCAAATACTTGGATTGTCGCCTGGCGCTGTCTGTTTTTACGAAAACAAAATGCGGCGAGTTCCTGCCGACGTATGGGTGCGGGCGGTTCAGTTGGAGGAAATTCATAATACGTCACCAAAAACCTTTCGCTTAAAAAAGGGGTAACACATGAGCCAAATAGTCGAAGATGTAGCCAAACGAAAAGTTGAGTCATTTTTCTTAATACTCAAAGAGCTACAACAAGATCGCCTGCAACGCGAAGCCGAAGAAGCCAGAGTAAAATTAGAAAGGTCCTTCTTTTTTAAGCTCTCTAAGCTCTCTAAGCTGTTCCTTAAAACAACGCGCCATTGTTTTTTCTTCGCCTACACCTGGGCCACTCGCCAACGTGGCCGCGATTAGTTTTTCAAGTATATCTTGAAGTTCTTTGTCTCTTTTTTGGGTAGCTTGATGAATACGGTAAGCGACATAGCAAGAAACGATAGAAAATATCGCAATAACAAGTGTGGCGCTGGCCATGAGGGAGTCCGTTATGCAGAAATTAGATAACGTCATTCAGTTTCCCTCAACACAGGTTTCGCAGAGGAAGTTAAGCCGGGCTGCAAAAATTGAGGGATGGTTTGTACGTCACCCAGTATTGACGGATGCCATTTATTACCTGGCTGCTGCTGCTTTCCCGATAATTCTATTTGGGGGGGTGCTTGGGTTTCTTTTATATATTCGCCCAGGAGCACACCAATGAGCACACCGACAAGGCTTAAAAAAGACGAAACAATAATTGAGAGCATGATTGTGCGACGATGTAGACGGCTTTGCAACTTAATCAATGATTCCTGCCATTCCATATTGGCAAGAATCGGGGTTACGCTACCATCTTTAAAATCGCGGGCTATTTTAAAAGCTATTTCTGTTTTCTGGTCGGCCATTATCTCTCCACAATTAAGAAGGGCAGGGGGCGCAAAAACGCCGTAGCAGGCGCCAGCTTTCCCCAAAGTTTGCAAACCCTGCCCGCAGTTTAAGCATTTTTGATTTAATTTCAATAGTTTTTTTGAGGTCGCCATGTTTCACCTTCTTAATTTTGATTACAGTTTACGCGGCATTAAAAATTTACTCAACGCTCATAACCAGGGATGCAAGCCCCTCGCAAATACCAAACATCACAAGCGAGGCGCAAAGTTGATACTCATTGTTGAGGCTCAATGAGCCTCGGGAAGGAATAAGTATGCCAAATAATTACGAAACGTATGGGGAGATGTTCGGGGATTTCGTAAAGCGGATGGCCAAGTTCTCATCGGTAGAAGATGTTATTAGAGTTTTAGGGATTAAATATTTCCATTATCGGAAGGTGATTAATCCAAACAATGAAACAAGTTCCGGTAGTCAATATTTAATGCCGGTTGAGTGGTTGGTTTCCGCAACAAATCATTCAGCACGTCAAGAAGCTGATGGCGTTCCTGGGGATTACTGCATGGCGAAGCAGATCGCCAAAGACACAAACGGCGTGTATCTGTCGGCGTCAGACGTTCGTGAATTAAAGGCCGTCCTGTCTGCATCGGCGCCTGATCCACTGGTTCTGCTTGAGGCAATGAGAAAGATAGTTGGAGAATAGTTTCATTAATAAAAATGAGAATCTAACACACTAAGCACAAATTGAAATTGAACTTAAAAATACTCTTTTAATCTCTCTTATGGAATTGATTTGATGACGGAAGCAGCGGCAGGAAAAACAAATAACGGCATTGCACTATCAGTTTTATCGCTGATTAAGGGCAGTGCCGTTTTTTTGCGTTGTGGATGGAATGGAAATAGAAATTAACCAGAGGGCGGTTGACGACATGAAAACTCACGAGAGTATGTATCCGTCCTATGCCAGATACCGGGGGTGTAAGCGCCTCGCCATTGCCGGAGGCGCGACGCTTTTTTTGTGGGCAGGGATGTTTTTGATTATTTATATGGGGTGGTAAATGCGATCAAGGAATATAAAACCAGGGTTCTATAAAAACGAAGAATTGGCAGAGTGTGACCCACTAGCGCGGCTACTATTCACAGGTTTGTGGTGTATGGCGGACAGAGATGGACGTTTAGAGTATAGACCTAAGAGGATTAAGGCTGAGGTTCTCCCATATGATGAGTGTGATATTGAAAAATTACTCGGTCAGTTGGCGGATAAAAGTTTCCTTCAATTATATTGTGTAAATAATCAATATTACGTCGAAATATTAAACTTCCGGAAACACCAAAATTGCCATATTAAAGAAGCGGCCAGCACCATACCAGCACCAGACGAGCACCAGACGAGCACCAGACGAGCACCAGACGAGCATGGAGCTAGCCCATCTGATTCCCTCTTACTGATTCCTGATTCCGGATTCCCTCTTACTGATTCCCCATTACTGAAACCTGAAAAGGCGGCACGGCCGCCAATCCCCTATCGCGAAATCGTAGAATATTTGAATTTAAAAACAGGAAAGAATTTTGACCCTGATGCCAAAGAAACCAGGGCACAGATCAAAGCGCGGTGGGGGCCAAAACGATCGCTTGAGGACTTCAAGACCGTAATTGAAAATAAATGCGCCGATTGGGGCACTAATCCCGAAATGGTTAATTATTTAAGGCCGGAAACGCTGTTCGGGAGAAAATTTGAAAGCTATTTGAACGAAAAACCTCACCATATGCGCGGCGTAGTTAAGAACATCGCAACTGTTCAAATGCTCGATGAATGGAGGCCACCTGCATGAAAGACGATATAATGTTTAAAGAATACATGGCCGCACTCTCCGAACTGTATGATCGGCCTCTCTCGAAGTTGTTGACGGATTTGTATTGGAAAATCCTTGAGCCATACACGGACGAGCAATGCGCCGTGGCGTTCAAAGAAGTTATTTTGTCGAGCCGCTTTTTTCCGAAGCCTGTTGATTTAGTCGATGCAATCACAGGGGGGAAAAAATCACAGGCGGCGCTTGCCTGGATTGAGGTCCACAAAGCCATTGGACGGGTTGGTAATTATTCGTCTGTTCAGTTTGCTGATCCAATAATTCATTCGGCAATCGTGGCGATGGGTGGATGGCCGCAAATCTGCAATCGCCCGGATGAGCCCAAGTGGGTACAGCGCGAGTTTGAAAAGCTCTATGAAGTTATATCAGCGGCACATTCCGACACACATCCGTCGTATTTACCAGGCGAGCATGAAATTAAAAATGCCGCCGCCGGCCAAGACCGCACGCCGGAAATTATTTTTATTGGACCGCCGCAAAGCAGGCAGATTAGGTTGGTGAGTCGATGAGGATGACCGTTGAGGCATACGAGCAATTACTCGCAACCAGGCAGGCGCAAACGCCGCTTCGGGCACCTGCTAAGGCAAAGCGGCCAGCACCCCGGCATGAACCCGGGAAAATGAACCCGAGCGAGGAAGCATATTCACACCAACTTGAGGCCCGTAAAGCCGCCGGGGAAATAATTCGCTGGGCATTTGAGCCTGTAAAATTCGTGCTTGCGGAGCGCACGACATACACACCTGATTTCATGGTAGTAACGGCAAATCAGATTGAATTTCATGAATTTAAAGGCTTCTGGCGCGACGACGCGCGAGTGAAAATCAAAGTAGCAGCGGCGCTATTTCCGGAATTCCTGTTTGTTGCCGTACAAAAAGTCAAAAAACAATACGAATACGAAGAATTTTAGGGGGATATGATGAACGAAGCTAAATTAATCGGTAGGCTCGGGAAAGATCCCGAAATGCGTTACACACCAGGCGGGCAACCAGTCTGCAATTTTTCCATGGCAACCAGTGAGCGTTACAAAAACAAAGACGGCGATAAGGTTGAAAAAACCGAATGGCATGAATGTGTCCGGTTCGGGCCCGGCGCAGAAGCATTGGGCGAATATCTCAAAAAGGGCAGCCGCGTCTATGTGGCCGGCCAGATTGAGACAAACGCCTGGGAGGATAAAGACGGCAATAAGCACTCGAAGAAAATCATCAAAATCGCGGAGTGGGAGTTTTTGGACAGTAAGCAGGCGGGAGAGACAGCCCAAGCCGATCCGACAGAAGGCGTTCCTTTTTAAAAACACAGGAGGGGGAGGATGCCACCACGAGCGAATGCTGAGTATGTGAGACTGCGGGAGAGGATGATTCCAATAGCGGAGGCACACGCGGATAAGCGGCAGGGGAAATCTAGTAGTGACTGTTCCGAGAAAGGGCGGGAACAATGGGCGGCTGCCTGGAGTTATGATTTCCATACGAAAATGAACGAACTGGTGGAAGGAGCAATGAAGAAAAATGGATAAAGAAATCCGAATTGTAGTGATGAGCGACGGGACTATGCTCATTGGGGAAATGGAAAAGACGCAGCCGGAAGTAAGTGAACGGATTAATAACCCGCGCCTGGTTATGAGTGCCGAGAGAGGGGTAAGGTTGGTGGAGTTGATCGGGGCTCCTGACGTTATCGACCTCCACCAATGCCCGTCTGCATCGTATGTCTGTAAAGACAGGACCGTGCTAAGCGGCTATATCAAAGCGACATCCGGGTTAGTGGTGCAATAATTAACCGGCAGGCAGGTTCGCGCCACTGCGCTGTTTGTGGCTCGTTCCTGCCTGCGGCCCGGGCGTAAATCTAAAACCACAGGAGGGGAAATCATGTCAGGCGGACCTGAAACAAAAATCTGTGTCGCGTGCCAAAAGGAATTGTTGATTGTCGAGTTTCGCCCTCGGGCGGATCGTAAAGACGGGGTTGATTCTCATTGCATGGCGTGTCGCCGGAAAGCAAATAGGCATTACCGTGAGCGTCACGCAGGCCGGATCCGAAATGACGTGGTGCGTTTGCCCGTAGGGATAGAGGACCGCGCCCGCAAAACAAGGGCTGGATTTATAAAATATATGCAGGCTAATCCCGTGTATTTTTCCTCAATATTCCGTCGGCCACCGACACCCGAAAACATCAATCGGGCATACCTGGAAGCGACAACAGTAACCGGTGAACCGAAGATTCCAAAAAAGTCAACGTCCCGTTATTATTAGGCGTCTCATATCCTGGTTGACATAGTATTCGGCATGTCTGCTATTATATTTATCAAAGCGTGATCTAAACTCACGCATATTCAGCGTTATTTCAACTATTTAAGCGTCTCTGTGTTCGTCTCGTCAAATTCTGGTTTGTCTCTCAGAACATCCGTTCTATAATTTCGCCATTGAAAGCGCATATGAAGCGTCACGGTTGATAAAGATCGCGTCGTATAGGTGAATTTAAAGAGGGTGATTTTGATGACAACAGCGAAAAAGAGCGCAAAACCAGTGAAAGCAGCGAAAAAGAAGAAATCGGTAAAGGCGAAAAAGGGGGAGAAAAAACCCGCAGGTAAAAAACACGCCAAAAAAACGACAAAGGCCGATATCGATACTACAAATCCAGACGTGACCAATAGCCCTGATGAGCAAGGAGCCGAAAACCCGACACAGAAGTATGAAAGGCTTTTGGCTCTGCTGACAGATAAGGCCGCTAAATTCGTTCAAGAGTATCTTATTGATTTGAATAAGGAAAAAGCAGCAGTCCGAGCAGGGTATTCGCCAAAGTCCGCGAGGCAGCAGGCTTTTGTGCTTATGAAAAATCCGGCGGTCTGCGCGGCGATTGACCAAGGTAAGCGTTTAATTTCCCAGCGGATCATGGTGAATCAAGACGAGGTTATTAAAGAGCTGGCCCTTATCGGTTTTGCTGACATGGCGGATTTTGTCAGAGTTGACGCAGGCGGGACCGTAGCCGTTAATCCATTGGATACTCTCGGCCCCGGGAAAAGTCGGATTATTAAGAGCATCAAAGAGAAGCGGGTTATTAAATCGTGCGGAGGCGATAAAAATACCGCTTCGAGTGATGTGGTCATGGAGTCCACCCTTGAATTCGTATTGCACGATAAAGTGAAATCCCTCCTGGGCATTCTCGATCGGGTAAAGGTTGGCGCTGACGATCCTGAGACAGTCGAGCATAAACACACCCTGACCTGTATGCCTCCGGACCCTGAATCGATGCAGCAGTGGGAGCGTGATTACAAGACCATGATCGAAAACGCCGAGAAGACAAAGAAGGCAGGCGCGTAAAATGGCGTATTGGATACCGCAGGTAGGCCCACAAGCTCACGCTTCTATTTGCCCGGCGGATTTTACGTTTTTTGGTGGGACGCGCGGCGGCGGCAAATCAGATTGCCTTTGGGGCAGGCAGCTAAACGGCGCCGATAAATACGGAGCGAACTGGAATGGTTTGATTGTCCGTAGGAAGTATAAAGAGTTTGCCGAGCTGAGACGCCGAATTGACGGCATGATAGCGACGGGATTGCCTGCTACAAGAATTGGAGGCGATCAACAAACGAATTATGTCAGATTTAAAAACGGCGCTCAGGTCATTATGCCCGCTATATCCACGATCAAGATGGTGGAAGATCATGTCGGGCAGCAATACACAGAAATTTCAATAGACGAATGCACGACGTTTGCCTTTTTTATCGCCATGGTAGAGAAGCTAAAAGGATCAAACCGTTCAGCATACGGTGTCCCTTGCCGGATGTTCGGCACGGGCAACCCCGGCGGCCCTGGACATAATCAAGTCAAAGAGTATTTCAAATTAGGAAAGACGTTCGGGATTAAACCGGGAACTGTCATGACGGATCCCGACGGACAAACGAAAGTATTCATCCCGTCATTCCTCGATGACAATAGAATCCTGTGCGATAGCGATCCGAAGTATGTCAATAAGCTCAAGTCCATCTCGGACCCAGCACTCAGGCGGGCATGGCTGGAAGGCGATTGGGATGTTTATATCGGCCAGGCCTTCTTGTTTTCCGATGCTCATATCATCGACCCGATACCGGTTCCTAAACACGCATGGATATATATGACCTTCGATTGGGGCTACGGTAAACCATTCTCTATAGGCTGGTGGTGGGTTGATGGCGAAGGCCGTATTTATCGCTTTGCGGAATGGTATGGCCGTGAAGAGGGAACGCCTGACACGGGCCTCAGGATAACGGATGCGAGAATAGCCGAAGGGATTAAAGAACGCGAGGCAAAGCTCGGCATTGAACATAACCCGCAGATTATTCGGCTGGCTGGCCCTGATTGCTGGAACAAGAAACCGAACTACCAAGGCGGAGGGCAAGGGCCGTCAACAGCGGAAACATTTGCAGAGAACGGGATATATCTCGCAAAGGGCGATCCAGCGCGTTTGCAGAAGATTCAGCAATTCAGGGAGCGCCTCGAAATACCGCGCGATGCTGAGGGCAAACAGATTGACCGGCCAATGATGCAGATTTATCGCACATGCACCCACTTTCTGCGAACTGTTCCCTCTTTGTCTATGGATCCTCTCACGATGGAAGACGTCGATACAGACCAGGAAGATCATTGTCTGCATGGCGACACGCTGGTCTGCACAGACCGAGGGGACATCCCTATCCGGAAGTTAGTGGGCACGGTGGGGCGCGTTCTGACGGTGGATGGCACCTACACGGAATATCATAGCTGCCGGAAAACACAGTCAATGGCGGATATCGTTGAAGTCCACCTATCTGACGGTAGGTCAATCAAATCAACAATAGATCATAAATATATGACTTCCGAGAGAGAATGGGTGTTTGCAAAGAATCTGCTTGACGAGGAATGCCATATATTGATAACATCTCCAGCAAAAAAAATGGAGGCGTTGTTATGGAACCGGCAGTCGTTAATGAAAAAACTCAAGAATTTAATGGCAAGCGTTATTGGTTGTGCGGTCAGTATTACCAGAGAAAGGGCGTCCGGTTGCACAGGGTTGTATGGGAAAGCAAACACGGGCAAATTCCGGACGGCTACGCGGTCCATCATAAAGACCATGACCGATCAAACAATAAAATTGAAAACCTTGTTTTGCTGCCTGGTAGAAAACATGCATCACACCACGCTAAAACATCTGACCATGCGGGATGGGTGGCGGCCATGCACAGAGGGGCCGCTGAATGGCACGGCAGCGACGAGGGGCTTGCCTGGCATAAACAGCAATACGCGACCGTATGCGCTCCGGCGATTAAGGCCGCTACGGTTGGGAAGAAGTGCGAATATTGCGGAGCTGAATATACGGGGCCGAAGTATTCCCGGTTCT
>CAYGNV010000099.1:4733-8275 GCA_964351355.1 uncultured Smithella sp. | reverse complement strand
TGGGACGGCATGCTGCAGCAGGCAGGGGCCATTCGGGCCGGCAGTATTGAAGAAATGATGGATATCACCCTTGCCTTTCAGCAGATGCAGGCACCCACGGGAAACAAGATTGTGATTATCGGTATTGGAGGCGGCGCCAGTGTTCTCCTGGCGGATGAATTTACACAGGCAGGGCTGGTGCTGCCCAGGTTAAGTGACAAGCTGCGTCAAAGCCTGATGGAACTGTTTTCTTCAGAGGCCGGAAGAATTTTTAAAAATCCTATCGACCTCAACAATTTTGAAAGCCCTGAAATTTTCTTCAAGACAATGAAAACCCTTGATCAGTGCGAAGAAGCGGACCTGCTGGTCATCCATGTGGCGTTTGACCATTTTGGCCTGATTTCCATCAAAGACAAGGAGTTTGTGATAGGTGCGTATCTCCAGTTAATCGGTCAAATCAAAAAGGAAATGAACAAACCGCTGGCGGTTATCTTGCACAGCTATAGTTCCCCTGAAATGAGGAAGCTTGCCTATGATGCAGCCAAGGATTTATCGGCAGCAGGGATTGCCGTCTTCCCCTCGATACAGCGGGCGGCCTTGGCGTTGAGCAAGTTTGCGGGCTACCATAAAAAACACCAAGCAACGGTTCCTGCGAAGTAGAAGGAAAAGGAGCCTGATTTGACTTACGATGAAGTTGAAAGCATGATGGTCTTGTCATAACCACCTTGTCATCACCTTATGCCAAGGTGGTTATGACCCGTGACGTCGTGAAAAATATGGCGTGATTCGGCCTTCAGCCTTTGACCTTTTACTTCACATCTTCCGTAGTTCGGTTTTTAATATTTTCCCGACCAGGCTCTTGGGCATGGTTTCCAGAAAAACGACATATTTGGGCAGCAGGAAGTTGGTCAGCTTGGATTTGCTGAAAGCCAGAATGTCGTCGGCGGTGGCTTTTTCACCAGGCTGCAGGACGACAAAGGCTTTGATCTCCTCGCCGTATTTTTCATCCTTCACGCCGATGACCGCCGCTTCCGACACATACGGGCACGCGTAGAGGACTTCTTCAATGGTTCGCGGCGAAATGTTTTCACCGCCCTTAATGATCAGATCTTTTTTACGGTCCGTGATCCAGAAGTAGCCGTCGCCGTCAACATAACCGACGTCGCCCGTGTGAAGCCAGCCGTTGCGGATCGACTGCGATGTTTCTTCGGGCCGATTCCAATATCCCTTCATGATCTGAGGGCCGCGGATGACGATTTCACCTTTCTCACCTGGAGGAGTCTCTTTTCCGTCATCATCGATAATCCGCATGTCCGTGCCGGTCATGGGGAGGCCTATGGAACCAATCTTTTTTAAACCATTCCAGGGATTGCAGGAGTTGTTGGCGCCGGCTTCGGTGAGCCCCCAGCCTTCGATGATCTCAAAGCCGTACATATTCTTGAACTTGTTCCAGGTCTCCACGGCCAGCGGCGCTGCACCGGATATCCAGTATTTCATGGAACTTAAATTGAATTTTTTCGGTTCCGGATGCAGCAGCATATAGACGTACATGGTCGGGACAGCGGCCAGGATGTTGCCCGAATACTTTTCAATCGAAGAAAAAATAACATCCAGGTCAAAGGAATTGAGCAGGACCATTCTGTTCGATCGAAACAGGCCCATGTTGGTCGATGCAATGCCGTAGGAATGGCAAAGCGGCAGGATGCTGACATAGGTCATGCCGTCCGTGGATGGAACAGTCTGATGCTGCATGGCGGCGTTTGCGTAAAGCGTGCCGTGCGTGTGAATGACGCCCTTGGCCTTACCGGTGGTGCCTGCGGTGTAAATCAGGGCGGCGATGTCATCATCGCCCGTGTCCACAATGGCGGGATCTTCCGGGCTTTGGTTCACAAGCGAAGAATAGGAGAAGGTTCCTTCCTCCGCTTCTTTTTCGATGAGAATGACCGTTTTCACATCAGGTGTCTTGGCCTGGCAGGCGCGGATTTTGGGCAGATAAAGTTTGCTGCTGATGACGATTTTTGCACCGGAGTCCTTATAGATGTGAGCGGTTTCTTCCTCGCCGATCATATGGTTGATGGGAACGATCACGGCGCCCAGTCTCCAGGCGGCGGCAAAAGCATATAAAACCTCCGGGCAATTGGGCGCTTGCACAATAATCCGGTCGCCGCGCTTTACCCCCAGATTCTTCAGAGCGGCGACCAGCTTTCTTCCCTCACGGACAATCTCCATATTGGATATTTGACGATCTTCGTAAATGATTTTGATCAAATCTGGGTTTTCAAGACATCTGGCTTCGTTGAGTTTTGCAATATTCATAGTCGCCTCCTTTTTAATCAAAATGTGGTTAATGGTGTTTGTCATGAACTTTGCGTGAATAGGTTAATCAATCATCGTATCGTTGTTCTTAATAAATTTCATTTTGCTGCGTGTATAAAAGAGAAATCAATAAAAGAGAAATCAATTGCTTATTCTGGCTTGCGTGTTACAGTTAGCCGTCTGATGATTTTTAGGAGTGTGAAATATATGATCACGTTGGGGTGTAGTAGCATAAAACGGCCATCAATAAAAGATAATCTTTGTTGTCTGTGAAAGTTTTTATCAAATGACGCAAGCCAAAAACAGATTCAAACCCGCCGCCCGGAAGAGCCATTGCAGTTGGGGTCAGCCGGCCGGTGGCCGTCGCACGCAGGTGCGCGAATCGGGTGTTCACGGCAAGGGTGTTTATGCCCTCCGTTCCATCAAGGCCGGCGACCGGGTGTTGGAATACCAGGGCGAGATCATCACCTGGCGCAAGGCCCAGGCCCGCCACCCTCACGACCCCAGCCAACCCAACCATACTTTTTACTTTCACCTGGATGAAGGCCATGTCATCGACGCCAAGCATAATGGCAACTCCGCTAAGTGGATCAATCACTCCTGCGAACCGAATCTGGAAGCCTCTCAGAACGGTTGCCGCGTCTTTCTCAAAGCCCTGCGCGATATCGACCCCGGCGAAGAACTCTTTTACGACTATAGTCTCATCATCGAAGGTCGTAAAACCCCCAAAGTCAAAAAGGAATATGCCTGCCTGTGCGGCGCCTCCGGCTGCCGGGGCACGATGCTGGACATTAAGAATAGGCTGACCCCCTTGCCGGGGGCGCGAGACTGAAGGCTGAAGGCGTTAATGGAAAGTTTTACGTTTTAGGCAAAACAGATTTTGGCAACATGACCGATTTGAGCTGCCTGACTAAAAAACTATCCAGTTGATTGGCAAAGGCCTGGCGGTCTTTTTTACAGAAGACGGGCGGGCCGCCGGTGATCATGCCATTATCTCTCAGTTCACCCAGCAAATCACGCATGGCCAGCCGGTCTTTGATATTGTGTTCGGTATAGAGCGTGCCTCGGGGATTCATGGCAAAGGCTTTCTTAGCCACCACGCGGTCGGCAAGCGGGATGTCAGCTGTGATAACAAGATCACCCGGCCGGACTGATTCTGCTATGCGGTCATCGGCCACATCAGGCCCTTCCGGAACCAGGATCAAAGACAAGTTGGACAGTTTCTCCAGGCGCAAAGGTTTATTGGC
>CAYGNV010000099.1:0-4633 GCA_964351355.1 uncultured Smithella sp. | reverse complement strand
GAGCGTGTCAATCACGAAAGACTGCCAGACGCTGAGCAGCGGCAAAAGGCCGTCCACTTCATCTGCGGACAGAAGAATATCGAAAATGTCGAGATAGGTCTGTGGGGGAGCGGGGCCGATGTCCACGGGGTTCTTGATGTTGAAGACTTGTCCGGCTTTCTTCAGCCGTTCCTGAGTATGCGGGGCAAGGTGCGGCATCTGCAAACCAGCTTCTACCAGCAGGTCCGCGGCAATGCTGCCGAAGGCGCCGGAGTTGGTGAACGCCGCAATCCGTTTCCCTTTCAGCAGGGGCATTTCCGTGAACATCTTGGGGAGCGAATGGAGTTCGTCGATGGATTGCAGACGGATAATTCCAGACTGCCTGCATGCGGCATCGAAGATCCAATCATTGTTGGCCATACCAGCCGTGTGAGACATGGCGGCCATAGCCCCCTCTTTGGTTTTGCCAACCTTATAGATCAGGACAGGCTTGCGGGATTTTTTGGCGGCCTCCATGAGCTTTCGGCCGTCGGCGACATTCTCCAGATATATGCCGATGACTTCGGTCTCGTCGTTTTGAAAATAATCGATCATATCCGCTTCATCAACATCACACTTATTGCCGATACTGACCACCTTGTTGATGCCGACCAGATCGTAATAAAGCGATTCCATGACCAAGACGGCCACACCGCCGCTCTGGATTATGTAGGAGATGGCGCCCGGCGACTCGAAGATTTGATTCATCTCGACCAAGCTCGGGTTGACGCCGTAAAAACAGCAGAACTTGTTGCGCGTGCTCAGCGTTCCCAGGCAGTTAGGCCCCATTATGCGAATGTCGTTGGCTTTACCGATCTTGTTGATTTCGTGCTGCATCGCCTCGCCGAGTTCTCCGCCCTCGGAAAAACCGGCGCTCTCAATGACGATGCGCTTGATGCCTTTTTGCGCGCAGTCCCGGATGATGCCGGGGACATTGCGTGCCGCCACAATGATTACCGCCAGATCGGGCGCTTCCGGAAGGGCCAGAACAGACGAATAACCCGTGTAGCCGTTCACCGCCTCTCCTGTGGAATTCACGGCATAGACGGTCCCGGCATAGCGAAGGTAATCCTTCAGCATGTTACAAATTGTGGCGCCGAGATTGAAGGGGGCGTTGGAAGCGCCGATAATAACAACTGATTTAGGATCGAAGAAGAGTTCCATGAAATACCTGCCTGAAATTGAATTTTGCGACGATTAAGAGCGCAAAACTTTCAGCTTTTGTCAAGAAGGAAAACTGGCAAAAATGGCAGGAAAAAGGCTATAACTGATAGACGATCCCTCCCGGGTTTACAGTGTCCCGTCAAGCGCCTCGGCAACTTCCGCCTTACACGCCCGGCAGTGCTTTGCCCCCCTGAAGAGCGGTTTTCCGCAATTAGGACAGTGATAGCGCGTCAGCTCCGCCCGGGCCCATTCCACGCTGCCTTGCTCATCACCCAGCTCGGCTACCTTGGCGCGCCATAAGGGGATGGTCCTTTTCATCACCCGTTGACCTGTGGCCAGACCGAAATTTTCTATCATGCTGCAGGGCCACTGGCTGCATTGGTGGCAGGAGTAATAACTTTTTTCCCGGACGCAATTCCTGATCGCGCATAGGGTGCAGTAGCCGTAGAGCTTCTTCGGCGGATCGCTTTGCATGCAGCCGTAACATTCCGTGTCTTCGGCCTTGGTCTTATAGAGGTTGCCCATGACCTCCTTGAATTTTTTGTTCTTATCCCTTGTCGCAATGTAAACGCCGCAGGCGCCGCAATACAGGCCGCAGGGCGCCATCAGATTCTTGTCTTTTATCTCTTCTTCCGTCCAACCTTCCATCGTATTGTACCCCCTTTCCAGGATTTAGAAAAAGTAACCAATTTGCTTTTCTGTCCGACAACCGGTAAAATCTAGCGCTCCATAGTATGCGAGCTTATAGGTGTTGGCGTTTTATTTCAGGGCTATAAGCCTTTTCAGAAGAATGTCCTCAACATTCTGCCGGGAATCCAGTATGGACAAGACATAAACTTTGTTTTCAGATACTCTATACATAATCCGCCACGGCCCAGTAATCAATTCACGGTATAAAGTAATTCCCTGATCCAGCAGTTCTGGAACAATTCGTCCCCGATCTGGAAATGCCCTAAGGCTCTCCGTCCTTTTCTTTATTTCACCGAATATTTTGTTGGCTTGTAAAGGGTTTTCTCTGGCAACATATTCAATAATAGAAAGAAGATCGTTTTCCGAAGTCGCAGACCACCAAACGTCATATGATTTCTTCATGCCACCTTTTCTTTCAGAACGTTTTCAATCGCCGTAAAAACGTGTTCTTGGGACTTGATTTTCCCATGTTTAATATCTTCCTCGCCCTGAGAGAGCAGTTTAAGAATTCCAATAGCGTTTCTCATATTCTCATAGCTTTGAGGATCCTGGAGCACTGCTCTGAGTTCTCCATTTTGGGTAATTAGCACGGGGCGATGAGTTTCATTGATTTGTCTCAACAATTCAGGGGCATTTGCTTTTAAGTATGTGATTGGTTTGATATCTTTAGAAATGTTCATTTTATTGCCTCCGGTCTAAATATGATACCATAAAAAGACTGGTTGTCAACGCTTTTGATTTTTCTTGTTGCATAGCGAAAAAACCAGCCGGAGCGCAGCGTTCGGGTGGATTGATTTTGTTATGCGTTACTATATCCATTCTGCTTTCTTTATCGTAATTTCGCTATCAACATCACCAGTGTTAGGAACACCTCCCGGCTCTATTAGAATTGCCTTATATCCTTCTTCGGATGCAGGTTTATGTTCCACTCCCTTCGGAATAACAATCATTTCTCCAGGATTTAATTCAACGACTTTGTCTCTCAAATTCATCTGCATCTTACCGTCTAAAATTATGAAAGCCTCATCAGTCGCAGGGTGTTTATGCCAAATAGATTCACCTCTGCGTTTTACAATTTTTATCTCGTAATTATTCATCATCGCAATAATTCGAACACAATAATCTTCATTTGGTAATTTTGAAAACTTTTCTATGAAATTGATTTTAGATAGTTTCATTAGCATTCTCTCATGACGAATAAATTAGCCGGAGCGTAGAGATCGTTTGGTTATGCGATCACTGAGCTTATACCCATTCAAACTTGTTTATTGTAATCTCGCTTTGAACGTCACCAGTATTGGACACACCTTCTGGTTCAATAAGGATGGCTCTGTATCCATGCTCGGAAGACGGTTTATGCTCGATGCCCTTCGGGATAACGATCATCTCACCAGCGTGTACTTCAACATTGCGATCACGGAAGCTCATAACAAGAGTGCCCTCTATGATGATGAATGTTTCGTCTGTTTCAGGGTGGCTGTGCCAAATAAAGTCACCTTTGAATTTTACGATTTTGAAGTCGTAGTTGTTCATCTTAGCGACCAAACGCACTGTGTAGTCACCGGCGGGCAACTTTCCGAACTTATCCGAAAGGTTGATTTTCTCGACATTCATTCTTCATCCTCCTTGCATAACAATTAATATACGAACTTCGTTTTTTTCCATAATGCAGTTATCATCCTAGCACATATTATTTTTTCAAAAAAGTTAAATATCCCATAATTACATACAAATATCTATTTACACCATTTCGGATATCCTGGTATTACGGACTAAAAGCGAACTTCGTAATGAGTGGTTAATTTGTCCAACTGCCATCCAACTTCCGGCAGTCCTGTTTATGGACACCATAATTATTAGCAACAACATGGAGGGCGATAAATTGCCTCCTCAGCCGAGTGCTATCTGCGGATCATTCCGCGGAATCGCGCGTATTCCACCATGCGGCTAAACGCGAATATGGCGCGTTCCGGTGTGGGGTAGCAGGGCACGCCCAGTGCCGCAAACCCATTGTGGATGTGGCTAATTTCCCGGTTTGTGCCGCCGTAGTAGCTGGCAAAGACCGGCTTGTCCGGATGAAGGCTGAAAATTTCGGCAAAGGCCTCGGGAATGTCGAACATACTTTCCGGCATCAGCACGAAAGTAATCAAAAGGGCATCTACATCCTTCTGGTCCATCAGGCACCGGGCAATGTGGCTTGTGGCTTTTTTTGAGCCGTGCTGCTCAATGGCGGACCAGGTGTCAATGGGATTACGCACCGGGGCCCAGGAAGGCATGACCTCTCCCAGTCGTTTCAGTGTTGCAGGTTGGAGCGCGGGTAGAACAAGGCCGTATTCCTCCGCGGCGTCCGTGGCGGCGACGCAGCCCATGCCCGTGATGGAGAGAACGCCCATGTGGTTTCCCTGCGGCAATGGAAGCTTTTCAAAGGCCGACAGGGTGTCGAAGAAGGCTTCGGGGTTATTTACCCGAACGAGGCCTGTTCTACGGCAGACCGCATCGAACACCGCATCCGATCCAGCAAGCGAGCCGGTATGGGAAGCGACGGCAACCGCTCCGGCCTCGCTACGGCCGGCTTTCATCACGACAACGGATTTTCGTTTACAGGCTGTATGGGCGGCTTTAACGAAACGCTTTCCCTCCACCACGCCTTCCAGGTACATGCCAATGGTGGAGGTCTTCGTATCATCGGTCAGGTATTCCAGCAGATCGCTTTCGTTGATGTCGCCCTTGTTGCCGATGCAGGCCACCTTGGCCAGCCCGA
>CAYGNV010000098.1:7661-8355 GCA_964351355.1 uncultured Smithella sp. | reverse complement strand
AATACTTGCCAATTCTGTTGATATTTACAGGAATGAGGTTGGTTACCTTGTCAATTTTCGCTTTCTATGTAACGAACAACTTGCCTCAAAACTAATAGGCCTTATAAACCAGAAATTGCTTATGCAATATGAGGGCAAGCCGTTTACGCCGGATCACGCCATGGAGTTAATTGTGCGCGGGCAGGCAAAAGGCCTTTTTACGGACGCCGATCTGGACGCCTTCAAGGACAAATACCCTCAGTTAAGAGACGGATTAAACGGCTTAATAGCTGAAAGTCTTACGAAAAAGATTAACGAAACTGTAACGAATAATCTGACAAATACCGCACAGAATTTAACTGACGTGCCGATAATGTCCTCTGAATTATCTTCGTCTTCTGAAATTCAAGGGACAAGAAAAGAAGAACTTCCGCCTAAGACGGCCAAAGAGATTGAGAAACTTCAGGACCAGATCGCACGGCAGGAAGATTATCTTTCCCGGAATGCCAACAGAAAAGGCGAAACGCAGTATGAGAAATGGGCGGCTGATTTAGACGAGAAGAAATCACGACTCAAAGAAATAGTGCTTTCCGGCGAGGTCAAGAAGCTCCAGTCCGAAATTGCCGAAGCCGAGAAGCACCTGGAGAAGAACGCCAGCTACAAGGGCGCACCGATTTATGACACATGGAGCAATGCACTTCAAAAAAAGAAAGAC
>CAYGNV010000098.1:0-7651 GCA_964351355.1 uncultured Smithella sp. | reverse complement strand
GAACTGACGGGAACGCCAGAAGCAAGCGCCGTTGTCCAGCCTTTAGCCCCTGCTGAGACTTCTACTATTGAGACACCGGAAGTAAAGGCGCCGGAGATCGTTCGGCCTGGGGCAAATGCGCTAGAGTTAATGACGCCAGGGGAGTTTGATGCTGCAAAAACGAAAAGAGACAAAGAACTAGGACACGGCGAGACGGGGGACGCTCACGGTTTTATTGGAAATAATCAGAGGATGATAATGTCTCCCAACGAAAGGACACCCTTGCGCGATGCTCTTGAGGCAAATAAACCAGTGAACGCCGCACTTTTTGACCGCTATAATAAAGATTCGGATCACCCTCTTACCTTGCCAGAAGGTTATATTAAGGAAGGAGATATTTATATATTCAAGGGCGAACAATCACAAGCACTCCCCGCGCCTCTCTCACAAACCGATGCCGCGACAGTAGGCGTTACTGATGAAGCCGGGGAGTCTTTAAAACAGGGGAAAATACCAGCGGCAAACGTCAAAAACGTGGCCACAGACACGAAATCTGCGGATTATGCGGCAAAAGAGCCGTGGAAAATGACCAAAGAGGAACATACGTCGTTTGTGCAAGATACCAAAGCATACGACAAGCACTTACTTAATTCTGATTCAGCAAGAAATGATAAAATAGGTGCAATCCAAAACAGGCTAAGAGGGGAAAGTAATTTTAAAATCCCGATTAGCGAACTGGAACATAAGGCAGAGATAATTCAAGCCCTGTCCGAAGGCAAGCCCGTACCGCTGGAAGTTTTAAAAGATTATCCGGAATTGCAGAAGAAGGAAACAGATACTTTCGGAGATATACCCAAAGTCCAAAAAGAACAATGGGGAAATTTTCCTGATAAGCAATTAAAAGAATTTGCAGACAAAGGCATCCCTGGGGCCGAGATTGAAATAGCGAAGAGAGCAAAGAAGGCCGAAGCAAACGAACCCAAAGAAATCTTCATCCGCGCCGCTGAGAAACGAGACCTTTCCCGCGTGAAAAAGTCTTTAAAAGATATCCCGGATAAATTCGGATATGAAAAGGTTTATAAAAGAAAGGGATCGCAGGGCAGAGGCTTTTATTATGACAAAGTAAAGGTCAAGGAAGCCCAACCGGAAAAGCCGGCACCGAAACCATCCGGCGCGGAAAACCTTGTAACATTCCTTACGAGAGCCGGAAAGGTTCGCCTGGGTGAAGAATTTCAGGACAAAACCGGCGACACATGGAGCCGGGCGCATGGATTCAGAGCAAAAGACAGAAGCCGGGAAATGGGCGATGTCGCTGCTGTTACCAGTAAAAACGGCAAGATGGCTATGGATGAAGCCGCCACTTTTGCGAACGCTGAAGGATTCAGGGACAAGAACGGAGAGAAGTTTACCGACAGAACTTTGTTTGAAACATTGTCCAGTGGCGAGGGCAGAAATATCTTGCACCCCGAACACGCAGAGCGTATAATTAACAAACGGATAGAGGATCTAGCTTATGAAGATGCCAGAAAACAGGAAGAAGAATATTTCGACCGGCAGCGAGAAGCCCTTGCCGAAGAAGGCATTGACGCCGGAAGAATCCAAGAAAGTCGTGGAGATATTGAAGCCGGTCTTATTGAAGCGGTTAAGAGCGAAACAGACCTCTCCGACCTCACCGAAGAAGAAATAGCCGCAGCCGCCTCATTCGTATTTGAAGATTTCATAGAAACGCCTATTGACAAAGCTGCGGAAAGTGGTAAAATTATAACCAAGAGAGGTGAGGAATATGAAAGAATCAACTCAGCACTCGACACCCAGGAAATTGACGCCGGGCGAACTGAAGCAACTCGTGACGGCTACGTGGCCGATCTTAAAAGAAAGGCTGATCAAGAAGGGACTCTTCACGGAAGCCCGGAAGTAATCGCCGCCGAAATCAACAGCTTCGTTGATGATGTAACCGAAGTTCAATCCATCAAAAATTATCTCGATAGCAATCCGGATCGCCGGTTTGACGCAGCGTTACGCAAGGAACTCGAAGGGCTATCACATACACAAATCCTTGACCTTCTGGCGTTGAAACACGAGCAACTCAAATATGATTCCCTGACTAATCTTAAATCAAAAGTCGCTTACATAAACTCAGACAAACTTCCCTATCAAGCCCTCCTTGATCTTGATGGACTGAAATATATCAATGACACTTTTGGACACCCCGAGGGAGATAAATACTTAAAGGCATTCGGCCGGGCGATCAGAGAGGCCGGCGGAGCTACCGAGGCTTATAGAACAGGTGGCGATGAATTTGCCTTACAGGGCAATACACCCGAAGAACTTAAATCAATTATTAATAAAGCAAAAGAGATATTAAAAGCCGATCCCATTATCATAAAAGGGAAGGAATTCTATGTAGAGTTTTCTCATGGAATAGCCGAAAAGTCGGAGGAAAAGGGCGAACCGCTGGACGCCCTGAAAGCCGCCGATCAAATGATGTATAAAGATAAGGCCGAAAGGAAAGCAGCAGGCGCGGCCAGTAGGGGAGAAAAGCCCACCGAACGGAAAACACCCCGCACCGAAAAAACCGACGCCGGAGAACAGCACACATTAGAAGGGCTGTCCGCCAACGAAACATTCTCATTAACCGCCAAAGAACCTGAAACGCCCGTTGTTAAAGGCGCGAAGCTCACGCCTAAAAATCTTCAGCCGAAAGAGAAGGTTGAGGATATGTTTGGGGAGGGACAACCAGAAATAAAGGAATGGCAGGACATTCCCGAACTCGACGCGCAAATCAGAACCATTGAGAAACCGACAAAAGACTTTGATAAATGGACTGTTCAAATCGGCGTTCAGGAAAGCCTAGGCGAAAGGGGCGGCGATATAATCACGGAGTTTTACAAAGATAAGCCTACCCTGCAAGAAATTAAAGAAGATATTATTGAGCATTACAAGTCTGAAAAAATAAAGATAAACGAGGAAGTCGCTGCCGGAATTGTTGCCAAAACAGGCAGAGAAGAAATAGTTGAGGAAGCTATTGATAAGGTGCTTGAAACGAACAAGCCTAAATCCGCTACCGCAGACGCAGGGGAAGAGCTGAAATACAATAAGAGAAACAGAATTAAGACCGGAATCAAATGGGAAGATATTAAAGATAAAAATACTGCCTTAAAAGTCAAAGAAACCAATAAGCAGAACGTCTATCCGAAACCGGACTACGCACAGATGGTTGATGATGGCATGGAGCCGATGATTGCTCATATCGTCAAACAGATTTACGATTCTATTCCTATCGCACCAACAACCAGCGGGACAATCACCGATGAAGTTATGCAGCGATATATTACAGCTGTCAATCGGGTTATGGACGGCGCTATCCGATGGGCGAATGATAAAGGAGCTATCGCGGCATGGGCTGGCAAGCAGGCGAGATATGCGGGCGCGGCATTGGGCAAAATAACCAATTTAACCGACCTTGCTCAGACCAATAAATCACTGCTCGATATAGTTTATCCCGAAGGATACAAAACTCACATTGATGAAGTCCGTATCCTCGGAGGAAATAAAGTATTGAAAGCCCTTCAGCCCGGATATGAGCAGGGCAAGAAGGCCATGAAGGAAATCAAAGTCGGCTGGCCGGGAAAGCTGGAATCATGGCAGAAACAGGGATTGAAGATTGTTGAACGCAAAGACATTAAGGTTGTTGGATATACTGACTCACGCAACAATCCTATATTTTTGGGCGAAATAAACGGGCGCACTTTTGGCGAGCGTTATAAAACGAAAGAAGAAGCGCAATCATCTATTGATGGAATGAACCCCTTTATCCTTGTGGATAAATACAGCCATCCGATAGGTCAATTCGACACCATTGAAGAAGCGCAGGAAGCAGCCAGAGAAAAAGTCAAAAGAGAAAACAAGCCCACAATAAACGAGAAGGGTATTTCCGTAGAAAGCGCAAAGAGAACCGGAGAGCAGAGAAGGGAGCCGGGCGAAAATATCACCACTGATAGGCTTAGGGAAGCCTTCGGATTCAAGGGCGTCAACTTCGGTAACTGGATGAAAGGCAATACCAATGAGGCCGAAAGACAACTCCACCTTAATCACGCTTACGATTCCTTTATGGACTTGGCGGAAATTATCAACGTGCCGCCGAAAGCCCTGTCGTTAAATGGTTTTCTTGGCGTGGCTATTGGCGCTCAGGGATCGGGCGCACACGCGGCGCATTTTGTTCCCGGCGTGAACGAAATCAATCTGACCAGGACAGCAGGCGCAGGGGCTATGGCGCATGAATGGGCGCACGCTCTTGACCACTATTTTGCTACACAGGCAGGGCTTGAAGCCAATCGCGCACCCTATTTGACAGAGCATAAAACGGTCAGCAATACAATCCGCCCGGAAATCGTCGAACTGTTCAAGAAGATTGTTCACGCCATGAACAGAAAGACAATCAATATCACGCCGGAAGCGCAGGCGCAGCAGTTAGTCGCAAGAAAAGAAGATAGCCGGAAGCGCATTAATTCATGGCTGAAAAACATCAAAGAAGATTTTATTCGCAATAAAGTAGAAGAAGGTGTTTTTGAGAAACTTGCCGACCGGATAAGAAGCCTTGATTTAGGCGAAGGCAAGATTGCCGTCAGTGGCGGTTTTTCTATGTCGCCGGTTGTCGCTGAATTGCGAAATCTTTATAAAGACAAAGCTGGAAGGGTTTACAGTCTTGACCAGATCAAGGGTTTGCAGTCGAACATCGACCACTACAAATACCTGTCTGAAAAAGAAAACGAAGAACACATTTCGCAAACAAGAGAAGTTGGGACTGATTACGGAACGGAATCCGCCAAAGCAGATAAGGGAAAGAGCAAGGCTTATTGGAGCACCGAAAGGGAAATGTTTGCCAGAGCCTTTGATGCGTTTGTCACGGACACCATCGAAGAAAAGGCCGCGATAAATACCTACCTGTCAGGGCTGGAAGCAATTCCGCCAAAGGGCGAAGAACGCAAAACAATTAATCAGGCGTTCGGGGATTTAATTCAGGAAATCAAAACCCGCGAAACTGACAAGGGCGTGGAGATGTATTCGGTAAAGAGCAAGAACTTCTCTTCGCGGGTGGATGATTTTGTCTCCGGGAAAATAATGCCAGGTAATGTTATTGATGTGTTAGATACTCCGCCCGTACTTCAGTCTCTCGGCGTTGACAATCTTCCTATCGTAATGACTTATAGCACGATGGAGAAAGCGATTGACCGGAAACACGGCCTTTCCCCGGATATGATAAAACAACTTCCCCAACAAATAGCCGATCCAATCATGATATTTGATTCGGCTACCCATGTAGATAGTCTTGTCGTAATGACGGAACTTGTGCATGACGGGAAAACGGTCGTGGCCGCTATTCGTCTATCAAAAACGATGGCGCACCATGAAGTTAATGAAATAATCAGTGTTCACCCACGGGAAAAAGACGGACATTTTATCGGATGGATTCAGCAAGGACTTCTGAGATACCAGAACAGACAAAAAAGCCGTGAATGGTTTCGATCCAGAGGGCTACGATTGCCCAAGGAGGAAACTGCCACTCGCGACTTCAAGAACAAGATACTCTTTGAAACCGATATTGTCAAGGGGAAATATTCAGCAGGGAACGCAGGCACCTACACCATGCCCGGCCTTGCCGAGGTTCAGGAAGTCTTTAAGGGCCAGAAGGTCACGCAACTTGAAAACGGCGCATTTAATATTGAAACGAATAACGGCGCAAGCGTGATCGTCTCTGCCGTCGATGAAATTACACCTTCTAAAATATCCTTAAATATTGGGTACAGCAAGTCAGCACTATCAGAGCAGGAAGTTATCGCCGGGAAATATGACAGGAGAATGATCGATCTTGTAAGAGGGCAGGCCGACAAATGGACGCTCCAGCATGAATCAGTTCATTTTATGGAAGACCTAGGCGTTATCAACGACAACGAAGTTAAATTGCTTCAACGGCACATTAATAATCTGGTCAGTGAAGGAAAATGGGACACCCTGAATAAAGACGATATCGGCGGAACTGAAGATCGCGCGGAGTTTTTGGCTCAGTCTTTACAGAAAGAACCGAAAGGACTTTTGGGACGTATCATAAACAAGATACAGGACTTCATTGATAAACTGGTAAATGCTTTTGGATTGAGAACCGTAAGGGGAATTCAGCGCGATATCAAGACAGGGGAAATTTACGGGAAAGAGACCAATGAGCAGAGAGAAGCAAGGCTGGATTTGGAAGGCGAACAGTATGCGGTAAGCGACCAGACCAAAACCGAGGCCTTTAAAAAGTGGTTTAGCGACAGCAAGGTAGTGGACGAGGCAGGGAACCCGCTGGTGGTGTATCGGGGGGCGAATAAGACAGTCTCATCTTTTGATAATGGTGTTACGTTTTTTACTCCAGACAAAACCGCCGCTACAAACTACGCATACGAGAGGTCGGAAGGCGGTAAAGGGCATATTTTATCTGCGTATCTAAAAATGGAAAATCCAAAAACGATAGACTACCGTGAGGCAGGCGACCACGATGTTTATCAAGACGCTATTGATGCACAAGAAGAAGGACACGATGGATTGATAGCCCTTAATACCGACGATGGAAATAGAATAATCGATCAGTATGTCGCCTTCTCCCCCACCCAAATCAAGTCGGCAAACAACCGTGGAACATGGGATGCTGAGAATACAGATATACGTTACGCTATCCGTCAGCAGGCCCCGCCCAATACTAAAGACCCGAAGGTAATGAATTCCTATATCAAGGATGAAGCGGATGCGTTTGTCCAAACGATAATAAATAAGCTCCATCCAAAGAGCATGACCTGGCTGGAGACGATACTGAAATCACCTGAATGGTTCGACCATCCACAAATTCAGAATATCGTCAGAATCTTCACGCGGGACCGGAACGAACTCTATCACGAAACATTTAATGAGTTAAACGCTTCTGGAGATTCCACGGTTACAGAAATAGCCAAAGCCCTTAGAAATAAAGGTTTGACGTTCAAAGAAAGAATCTCCGGGAAAGTTTCGCCGGAATATCAGACTTTGATGGATATGATTGACGACGGCGACACCCGATGGGTAAGAAATAAAAAAGTTCCCCTGGAAACTCAATTAAAGCATTTTGAAGATGCGTGGAGAAAGAAGGGCGCGACCGATGAAATAATTAATGTATGGAGATCATTTAGGCAGTCCTACGATAAAGCCCTCGATCAAATGACTAAACAATTAAGGGACATGATTGAGGAGATTAAGCAGGAAGCCAAAGCAAAAGGCGAAAAGCCTGACTTATCTGAATTACGACAAACCCTTAAAGGCGCTCTCGCGCAAATGGAAGAATGGAGAGGTTTTTACGCTCCGCGTCAGAGACAGGGGAATTGGGCAGTGCAGGCCTATAAAGAACATGGTCCTTTAGAGCAGAATCGGGAATGGCACAGAGCGCATAAAGAGTCTGAATGGCAAGCCCGCAGCGAAGCAAAGAGCCTGGAGCGTGACGGCTGGACAGTTTATAAAGTCGGTGAAGTTGAAAAACTTCCAGAAGATATTTATCAGAACGTCCGTGCGGTCAGTGCGGCAAAGTTGATCGATGCAGCACTGGAGAAATATACCCAAAAGAGCGACGTGGCCGATATACCAAAACTGAATGAGGAAGTCCTTAGAG
>CAYGNV010000097.1:0-8376 GCA_964351355.1 uncultured Smithella sp. | reverse complement strand
TACTGGGCATCGCCTGCAACTGGTGCACTTATACCGGCGCGGATCTGGCCGGAACCACCAGGTTGCAGTATCCGCAGAATCTCAGAGTCGTCCGGGTGATGTGTTCCAGCCGGATTAATCCGTCATTCATCTTCCGCGCGTTT
Organism: uncultured Smithella sp.; assembly: GCA_964351355.1. Taxonomy (GTDB): domain Bacteria; phylum Desulfobacterota; class Syntrophia; order Syntrophales; family Smithellaceae; genus UBA8904. Next base: position 8,233 of record CAYGNV010000097.1, on the reverse strand, counting down.
CAACTGGGAGCGGACGGTGTGCTCATCGGCGGCTGCCATCCCGGCGACTGCCATTACAACACCGGCAATCTCTACGCCCGCAGAAGGCTGGCCGTTACCAAAAAGATACTGGAATTTTCGGGCATCGAGCCTGGCCGGTTCCGTGTGGAATGGATTTCCGCCTCTGAAGGCAACAAATTTGCCGAAGTCGTAACGGAATTTACCGAACAGATTAAAAATCTCGGCCCCCAGACCAAATTCAAGATTTCACAATAGAGTTGGGAGAAGATATGGCAACGAGCTTTAAACAAATTGAAGAAAAACTGAAAACCGAAGCCAGGAAGCTTCTGGAATCCTCTCAGGTAACTCTGGTTCTGGCCTATGGCAAAGGTTACGATGAAAATCATCCCATGCCCTATGTCGCCAGGCATGCATCCGATGTGGATAATATTATTTTTAACGAATACTGCACGGCCAACATGGCGCGCTATCTGGTCCGCTATCCGCGAGGAACAAAAATCGCCATTGCCGTCAAGGCGGCGGACAGCCGCGCCGTGATTCAGCTTATTCAGGAAGATAAAGTTAAACGTGAAGATTTGATCATCCTGGGCATCCCGGCATACGGCATGAAGAATTTTAAAACCGGTGAAATGATCGACAGCAAGACCACCTGCGGTCTATACAATCCGGTTTTATACGATGTGTTGCTGGGGGAAGAGGTGCACGGGCAACCTGTCATTTCTCCCTATGATGTGCTGGCCGGCCATGAAGCGATGGATAAGGAAGCGCGCTTCGCGTTCTGGAAAATAGAATTGGACCGGTGTATTCGCTGCTACGCCTGCCGCAAAGCCTGTCCGATGTGTTACTGCGATCCCTGCTTTATCGATCAGAACAAACCCAAGTGGGGCGAGAAATCACCGGAGTCTTCCGGAAATCTGATGTATCACCTGACCCGGTTTCATCATCTGGCAGGCCGTTGTATTGATTGCGGCGAATGTTCGCGTGCCTGTCCGGTGGATATTCCCTTGTACCTTTTCCACAAAAAAGTGGCCAAAGAGTGTGAGGAAATGTTTGGCCAGGCCGCCGGCATGAGCATTGAGGATAAGCCTGCGTTGGTGAATTTCCGGGTCGATGATTCCGATAAAATTTTGGAGTAAGGAGTTTTCTGTGTTGAAAAAGACAACCATTGATAAATTGCCTGAATTGGCTGCGTTGCTGATGACGAAGGGAAAGCTTGTGGCCCCTGTGAAAGAGGCAGCCGGTTTCAATTTCCAGGAAATTACCGACGCCAAACAGGTGGATTTGATCTATCACAATACGATCATCAGCCCGAAATCGGCTTTCTTTCCCCAGACGGAAGATTTTGTCCGGTATAAGACGGGAAAATCCATTCTGGACGCAACATCCGTCGAACTGAATTTGAAACCTGTTTTTCTTTTCGGCGTCCGTCCCTGTGACTCGAAGAGCTTTGAGATTATGGATATTCACTTTTCCGGAACCGGCGTTGTGGATCCTTACTGGCAGCAAAGAAGAGAAGCCACCACCATTTTCGGTTTTGCGTTTGATACGAGCGAGGCGGCGGATGCAGCGGAATTCTATCATACGCTGGGCATTGGCGCCGCCGATCCCGAAGGCAGTGATATCTTCATGGTGAGGAAAGATAATATATTAATGATGAAAGTCATCACACCGAAAGGCGAAAAAGTGATGGCCGAATTAAGTTCTCTGGAGAACGCCTCGGCAGATGAGATAAAATATTTTGATGACTACATTGCCCAGGGGCACGATTACAAGACCCGTTTCACCTGTGTGGATTCCGAAGTAATTGCAAGAGAATTTGAGGCCATCTTCGATAATACGGATTTCTGGACAAAAATATCCGACGCCTGTTTAAGCTGCGGTGTCTGTACGTTTACCTGTCCCACCTGTTATTGTTTCGACATTTGCGATGAAACGCTTTTCAGCGAGGGAGTCCGACGCCGGGTCTGGGATGCCTGCATGTTCACGGATTTTACGCTGGAAGCCAGCGGCCATAACCCACGGACAAAAGTCTATCAGCGCTTAAGACAGAAAATCTGTCACAAATATTCATTCCATATTCGAAAATACGGTGTGATCTCCTGTGTCGGCTGCGGCCGTTGCACCCGTCAATGTCCCGTCAATATCGACATCTTCTCCATAGTGAAAGAAGCCGTAAAGGCGAAATGGCAGAAGCGCCTTTAGTCTGCTTTTAAAAAAACAGATATTAGAATTTATTTAAAAGGATTTGAAGAAACATGACAGAAAAGAACCCATACATTCCCATGCCGGTCGAGATAGCCAAAGTCATCGACGAAGTGGATACGCACGATATCAAATCGTTCCGCTTCACGTTTCTGAACAAGGAAGATGAGGCCAGCTTCAAATATCTGCCCGGCCAGTTTGCCGAACTGTCCATTTACGGAAAAGGGGAATCGCCGATCGGCATTGCCTCGTCGCCCACGGAACCAGGCTATGTCGAGTTTACCGTGCAGAGAGCGGGAACCATTGTGCCGGGCCTGGTGACCGCCGCGCTGCATGATATGGAGGAGGGCGCGAAAATCGGACTGCGCGGGCCATTGGGACATCCCTGGCCGATTGAGTTTCTGGAGAAAAAGGATATCGTGGTGGTCGGTGGCGGCTTTGCGTTCACCACGCTGCGATCGCTCATCAACTACATGCTGCACAAAGACAACCGCTCGCGCTTCGGCAACATCACCGTCATTTACGGCGCGAGAACCCCAGGCCTGCTTTTGTATAAAGATGAACTGGCCGAATGGGAAAAAAGAGACGATATCAAATCCATCATCACGGTGGATAAAGGCAATGACACCTGGACGGGCAGGGAAGGCTTTGTTCCCGCCGTGTGCAAGGATGTCGCACCATCGCCGAAAAACGCTGTGGCCGTGATCTGCGGCCCGCCCATCATGATCAAGTTCACCCTGCCGGTGTTTTTCGATCTGGGCTTTTCCAAAGAGAACATTCTGACATCGCTGGAAATGCGGATGAAATGCGGCATCGGCAAATGCGGCCGCTGCAATGTCGGCTATAAATACGTTTGTTCGGACGGCCCGGTCTTTTCATTGGCCGAGTTGGAAGAACTGCCGCGCGACTTCTAATATAATATATGTTCCGGCTCCGTCACCCAATGGGCCGGTTCATGAAGTATTCGAGGATAACGTCCGCTTGCTTTGCCGCTGAAACAGTCACACCGGGCGATAGAGCGGGGTAATCCGATATGTCGGATATCAGGTCGCCGACAACAACGAGATGATCAGTGATCCGGTGCACACGAATCTGGTCTGTCTTTCCGTAACCGCCCAAACCCGATACTGCGACAATCAACTTGCCCAGGGGCAGCAGATCCGAAACCAGTTGGCTTTTAGCTTCCGGCCGGTCGAGGCACTCGGCAACAACATCACAATCGCCGAATATTTTTTCTCCATCCCCCTCGCCGATTCTCAAGGCAAGAGCCTCTATATCAAGCTGCGGATTTATTCTTGTCAGATTTTTCTTGAGTGCATCGACCTTGACCAGCCCCACCTGATCGGCGAAATAGAATTGACGATCCAGGTTGGATGGCTCGACGATATCGAAATCAATCAGTTTGAACCTCCGAAACCCGCACCGGACAAGGTTTGCCGCACAATTGGACCCCAGGCCGCCGGCTCCGGCAATGCCCACTTTGATTCCCCGAAGTCTCAAAACGCCTTCCTTGCCTATCTTCTGAATGAGAGAGGTCTCAAAGATCATAGGGCACCCAGTCGCTTAAAACGGGATCGTAACCCCTGGAGCGGATCATCTCCGTCATTTGTTCCACCGTGCGGTGGTCGGCAATTTCGAATTGAGGCAAAGCCGTTTCTTCGGCCGCCAGGGCCGCATGGCCTCCCACAGAGGTTACCGATCCGGCGGACAAGCGCGTAATCCCCAAGGGGATCAGATGATCGCGAAACGTCTCCGACTCTCGCGTGGAGAGCGAAATCCCAATCCTTGGCAGAAAGAGGCGCAGGGACAGGAGCGCCTGAACCAGATGGGAATCCGTCACGCTGCAGGTTTGAGAAAAGGAGCCTTTAAAAGGCCTCAATCTCGGGGCAGAGACACCGATGTCGGCATCGGGAAAACGATCCATGAGATACCGGGCATGAAGGCCAAGGGCAAAGACCTCTTTGCGCCAATCGGCAAGTCCCAGCAGAGCGCCGATATTAATCTGTCTCATATGAGCTGCGGCCGCCCGTTCCGGCGCATCCAACCGAAAACGGTAATCCCGCTTCGGTCCGGCGGGATGGATTGCCTGATAGAGGGCTTCATTGTACGTTTCCTGATAGAGCGTCAAACCATCAACGCCCCGGTCGATCAGTGCGGCGTATTCCGTCTGTGTGAGGGGATAGATCTCAATGGCGATGGAATGGAAATATTTTTTCAAAAGGGTCACACAATCGCTGATATACTCGACGGGGCTTTGCTTACGCGATTCCCCCGTCAGGATCAGGATGTGCCTCAATCCCGTTTCGGCAATGGCTGCCCCTTCCCGATCCACCTCATCGGGACCGAGCTTCCTTCGGGGAAATGGATTTCGGGCGCTGAAACTGCAATAGGTGCAGCGGTTCTCGCAGTAGTCCGACAGGTACAGGGGCGTATAGAGCTGGAGCGTTCTGCCGAAATGCCGCAAAGTCAGGTCGTGGGCAGATATCGCCATCTGTTCGAGACGTACCTCCGCCGCAGGCGAGAGAAACGCCAGAAAATTATTCACATTGGGATAATCCGCAGTCAGTGCCCGATCCACATCATCCCTGGAAACAGAGGCGATGGCCTGATCGATCTCGCGATCATCGTATTGTTTTAAGACAGGATAGACACTCATCATTCCCTCTCACTTTTTGCTTATGGATGACAATTCATTATCAGGTGTCATGCGCAAGAATCCTGTCAGCGGCGAAGAGGCTCTTGCCGACGCGGACGGCTCTGCCAAACCATTCACATAGGCCATGCGACCCGCTTTCACAGCCAGTTTGAAAGCCGCAGCCATATCGACGGGGTTCGGGGCAATGGCGACGGCCGTATTGACCAATACGGCGGCGCACCCCATTTCCATGCACTCGCAGGCATGAGACGGCTTGCCCAGACCGGCATCGACAATGACGGGGATATCGATCTCACGGATCATGATCTCCACTATTTCTTTCGTGCGCAGTCCCCGGTTGGAGCCGATGGGTGAACCCAGGGGCATAACAGCCGCAGCGCCGCAATCGACAAACCGGCGAGCCATGGATAAATCCGGGCTCATATAGGGAAGCACGACAAACCCTTCGCTTACGAGAATCTCCGCTGCCCGCAACGTCTCGAGATTGTCGGGCAGGAGGTATTTATTGTCCGCGATAACTTCAATCTTGATCCAATCGCCTGCACCTGCGGCGCGAGACAAGCGGGCGATCCTGACGGCCTCGTCGGCATTTCTGGCGCCCGATGTGTTGGCCATGATGATGCAGCCCCGGGGGATAAAATCGAGGATGCTTCTCGACGCCGCCCCGGCATCCACCCGCCTTAAGGCCACGGTAACGATATGGGCCTCCGACGCCGCGAGAGACTCCCTCATAACGTCATTTCCGGGAAACTTCCCCGTGCCGACCAAAAGGCGGCTTGTAATCTTTTGTCCCGCAATTTCCAATATATCTTTCACGCTCAACCTCCTCCGACAAAACTGACGATCTCGATTTCATCGTCGTCTTTCAATAAAACCGTTTTCCACAAGTTCCGTGGAATAATCCGAAGATTCAATTCCACGACAACCCGCTCCGGGATAAGTCCCTTGCCGATGATCAACTGCTCAATGTTGATGGCTTCCACTGCGTCATCCAGCGTGCCGTTGATGCGAATACGCATATCCGTTCCTCCTGTTTTAATCCCGCTGTTCCGACAGCTTTCGTTTGTACCATCCGGCTCTTTGCTCAACACTTTCCGCCTCCATGATGTCCCGGATCAAAGCCACATTGGTCGCGCCTTTTTCCAGTAAGATATCCAGATTAGATGTCTGGATACCCCCGATAAAAAAGACGGGCTTCGACGTCATGGCGAGGATCTGACGGACATCCTCGGTTCCAATATGATAATTTTTTGTCTTGGTCTGAAAGACGGGGCCGAAAGCGAGATAATCGACATCCCAGGCAAGGGCTTTGCGAAACTGGTCGGGGTTGTGTGTCGATACGCCGATCATCCTATGGGGGCCGACGATGTGTCTGACCGCATCGATACTGCATGCGGCCAGATCTTCTTGTCCCATATGGACACCGTCGGCATCGAGCTTTGCGGCAAGAAGGGGATCGTCATTGACAATAAAAATGATGCCGGTTTCCCTGCACAAAAGGTTGAGGGCCATTCCCAGATCTGATAATTCCTGAGGCGATTTATCCTTTTCCCGCATTTGAAGGATATCGACGCCTCCCATGATAGCCGATCGGGCAATGTCAAGGAGGGGCCGGTCGTTACCGCACGCCTCGCTGAGAACGAGATAGAGACTTCCCTGATTAATTTTTACTCTGCGATCCATAAATAAATACCCCTTATGCCATGGTAATGTTGCATAAGGGGTATTTATTCCTGCTCTCCCTACGCCGGCATGATCCGGATCAGGTAATGAGGGTCTTTCGCTTACTTGCGAAACTCTCAGGCCGACAACACGGCCTCCCCTTATGCGTTATGTTTTGTCCGCGTACCATATCTCACAGGCCATGTCAATCCTGGGAAATAGATTCTGGGAAATGGATTGTGCACCAGGCAGGCACAAGTTTTGTTATTGATTTTTTCTCACGATTACTTTAACGTGCGGCAATTATTTTAAAAGGATAGAAAAAATGAAGTATTCCAGAACATCGCTTTGTCGCGGTTACACCAATCAGACGCTGGCCATCAATTTAAAATCCGGCAGCGTTGAAGCCTGCCCGTTGGACCCAAAGGCGCGAGATTTTTTCATCGGCGGCCGGGGCTTGGGGCTTTATCTCTTGCATGAAAAAATCAACTCGCAGACCAAAGCCTACGATCAGGACAATCTGCTGATCTTTTCGCCCGGACCGCTTGGCGGCATTCCGCAATTTCCAGGAACCAGCAAGTGCATGGCGATATCCTTATCGCCCCTGACCCATATTCCCGGTGTGTCCAACTTTGGCGGTTATTTCGGTGCTTACCTAAAATATGCCGGATTTGACGCCCTGACCATCACCGGCATTGCCGAAGAAAACATCATGATTGTCGTCGATGGTTTCAAGTCGGAAGTCACCATCCGGCCAGCGCCCGCGTTTGAGCAGGTTTTTAATCTGGAAAAAGCCGTGGTCGATCAGTTTGTAAAGGAAGGAAGAGAAAAGAAAGACATCACTTTTTTGACAACCGGTGTCGGCGCGGCCAAAACCACTTTCGGCTGCATTAACAGCCACTACTACGACGCCACCAAGCCGGTGGACGGCGCCAAGGGACTTTTCCGCACCAAGCAGGCAGGACGCACGGGCCTGGGCTCGGTCATGAGTCATAAAAACATTACAGCGATTGTTGTACTGGCAGAATTTCCGCATGGCGATAACCCTTACGGGGCGGCCGACTGGGAGAAAGTGAAGAAAGCCGGAATGACCCTGCACAAGATCGTTAAAGACGTTGATCCGCAGGCGCTCCAGATGCACCTCAAAGGCTCGGCCGGACTGATCTCCTTCATGAATAAGGAAGAGTATCAGTCGCTGCCGGTTAATAATTATCAGTATGGTTCGCATCCTCAGGCAGGAGAGATTTGCGGTAAAATCTATGCCGAACGTCTGTTTGAGCATCGCGGTATGGACGGTTGTTTTCCCGGCTGTAATCTGCGCTGCACTAAAGGCGGCTGGGTGACGCTGACCACAGGCGAACATAGCGGGCGAAAAGTCTGGGTGGACGGGCCCGAATACGAGACTGCCGCAGGTTTTGGTTCCAACCTGGGCATGTGGCATCCCGAATTTATCATGGAGGCCAACTGGCACTGCGACAACTATGGCATTGACACCATTACCACCGCCGTCATCATGGCGTTTGTGATGGAATGCTATCAGCGCGGCTTTTTGACCCGGGAAGATACGGATGGTTTTGCATTAACCTGGGGCGATGAAAATGCTGCGCTTGAATTTATCCATGATCTGGCGCATGGCCGGACGGAGCTTTCCGGTATAGCCGGGCAGGGTATGGTGGAGGTAATGGCTTGGGTGGCTGATAAATATCAGGCTAG